>CBDUZB010000033.1:0-12912 GCA_965371605.1 uncultured bacterium | reverse complement strand
AAAATATGATCAAGTTTGGTGTGTTTTTGATAAGAATTCGTTTCCTAAAGAACATTTTAATAGTGCTCTTGCATTAGCTGAAAAGAATAAAATTAAAGTTGCCTATTCAAACGAAGCATTTGAGTTGTGGTATTTATTACACTTTAATTATATTGAAACGGCTATACCCCGTGGAGATTACACATACAAACTAAAGGAAAGATTAGGGATGAAATATGAGAAAAATTGTAAAACAATGTATAATATCCTTCTCGATAAACAAAAAACCGCTATAAAAAATGCTGAACGTCTTTTATCTTTATATGAAAAAACTGATTCCTATGAAAAAAATCCTTCGACAACTGTTCATTTATTAGTTAAGGAATTAAATAAATTTTTGAATAGTAATTGTTGAATTTCTTATCTAAATATTGCTCCGCTGTTTCTGTCCTATTCGTAATTCAAATAAATTAATATGAAAACCGATGTGTAATTGGGCTTTGTTATTTTTTTACGAAATTTTTAAAAAAGCTTTAAAAATTTTATTTGACTTTGACTAAAAATATGGATATAATTGAGCGGTTTTAAAATTGAAAGAGGAACTGGTTTTATCCGTGGTGGGTTGCGGATAATTAATTGTTAATATTTGTTATGAATTATATGGTGGGCCCGTAGCTCAGTTGGTTAGAGCACCTGACTCATAATCAGGGTGTCCCAGGTTCAAGTCCTGGTGGGCCCATTTGTTTTTTTATTTAAATGTTGTAGTTGGTTTTATTTGGGCACATAGCTCAGTTGGTTAGAGTGTCGGTTTCACATACCGGAGGTCACAGGTTCGATTCCTGTTGTGCCCATATTGTTGATGAATCGCAGGATTTAATGGCAGGGGAAACAATAATTAAATGTCTTTAGCTGTTAAATTTTGTGTTTATTGTTTGTAAAATATAAACAAGTGTAAGGATAAAAAAATGCGTGAGTCATTGAAACTATTAATAGATTTGCAGGATATGGATATTGTTATGGATAAACTGAAAGAACGGAAAGCAGCAATTCCCGCAAAAATCAAAGAGTTGCAAGATAAATATGATAGTGCTTTGGAAGAATTAGAAAATAGTAAAGGTTTTTTATCTTCTTTGCAGGTAGATAAGAACAGCAAAGAACTTGAATTAGCATCCGAAGATGAGGCGGTAAAAAAACATCAAAAAGAATTAAATGCCATTAAAAAAAATGAAGCGTATAAGGTTATGCTAAAACAAATTGAAGACGCAAAAAAAGAAAAACAGCGTTTAGAAGACGAAATCTTGGAAATAATGCAAAAAAATGAAGATTTAAAAAAAGGATTTGATGACGATAAAGTAAAAATAGAACAAGGTAAAGAAACAATGAATAAAGAAATAAATAGTTTGAATGAGGAGATTAAACATTTGTTAGAGAAAATAGAAGAGTTAGTTCAGAAACGAAGTAGTTATATAAATAAAATTCCTCAGAAATATTTCAAAAAATACGAAAAAATAAGAGATAATAGAGGAGGAAGGGTTGTAGTAAGGATAGAGGAAAATAGTTGCGGCGGTTGTCATTTAAGTCTCCTTCCTCAATCTATTAATGAGGCAATGAAAGATGAAGAGTTAGTCACCTGTCAGAATTGCGGGAGAATTCTTTATTGGAAAGAATAAGGTTTATTTAAAATAGAGGGAAAATGAGATGGCCGCTTCCTTGTAGAAGAGTAGTTTTTTTATGAGAAAGAGGAAAGTCCAGACTCCAAAGAACAAAATGCCTCCTAACGGGAGGGCTTACCCAAAGTCAAATGAGGGTAGGACGGAAAGTGCCACAGAAATTATACCGCCCGCTGATTTTGCCTTAGGCGAATAATAGCGGGTAAGGGTGAAATCGGGAGGTAAGAGCTCACGGTTTAATCCGGTAACGGATTAAAGCGGTAAACCCCATTTGGAGCAAGACCAAAATAATTTTGGCTTTTTTTCTTGTAAGCATTAAGAAAAAGAAGAGTTGTTCGCTCAATTTTGTTTTTTGTTCTGATTATAAGAGAGCAAAAAAACGGAGAGTCGAAGGGTGGGTCGCATAAATTTGATATCTTAACTGTTGTCCTGAAAGGGTTCAATAAGTTGGTATTAGATTAAGATAAATGGTCATTACGGATATTGAGTAAAATATCCGACAGAATCTGGCTTATAATTTACCTCGTAGAGAGCCTTTTGTTATTAACTTTTTAAAAAGCTGATGACAATAGGCTCTTTTTATTTTGTTGAAATTTGTTAAGTCGTTTGAAATACATTTTGTTTTTATTTTCTAATCTTTTTTGAGAGTATATTAACTGTTTTTTTCTGTTAAATTCTACTCAATGCATGCATCGTTATTTACGATGTTCCCCATACATTTCTTAATATCAAACCCAATGTTTATTTTTTCGGTTATTTTTTTATTTAACTTCCGATACATTCCCATATAGGTCTTATCCGTATTTGTTTTAAAAAAGGTATATAAAAAACTTGACAGATGAAAACGGTTTTTGTATACTGGGCAGTGTGGAGTAAAGTGGGGAAAAGTGGGGGAATTTATATGTGGGCAGGTTTTTTTCAACATTCTCTTGATAAAAAAAATCGTTTGTTTATTCCGTCTAAATTTCGTTCTTCGAAAAAGGGAAGAAAGGAATTTATTTTAACCTATGGTTTAGAGCGATGTCTTTTTATGTATGATTTGCCGGGGTGGAAAAATATAGAAACTAAATTAAGAAAATTACCCTTGACTAAAGCGGATGCCAGGGCATTTATGCGCATTTTTCTTTCCGGTGCTACACAAACTGTTGTTGACGGTCAGGGGCGTGTTTTAATTCCCCGCAACTTGTGTGCTTATGCCGGGATAAGAAACGAGGCAGTTATTATAGGGGTTATGGATAGAATAGAAATTTGGAGCAAAAGAAAATGGTCTGTTTATTCTAAAAAATCGTATGATAAATTTAGTAAAGTTAGTGAGGAGTTAGTAGAATTAGGAATATAAATTTATTTATTATGCGTCTCGTCCGGGTACAATGTTTTAAAAAAACATAATTTATTTGGGGTATTAGTGATATATCGTCATTGTCCTGTCCTTTTAGATGAAGTAATAAAATTTTTAAACTGTAAAAAGGGAGGAATTTATATTGATTGTACCTTGGGATTGGGAGGCCACGCACAGAAAATTTTGAAAGAAATAGGTCCTTCGGGTAAATTAATTGGCATTGATTGTGATGAAGAGGCAATAAATTTAGCCAGAAAAAAACTTGATTGTTATCGGAATAATATTATTTATGTTCGGGATAATTTTTCTAATCTGGCAAAAATTATAAAGGCAAAAAAAATAACAGAAGTAGACGGTGTCCTTTTCGATTTTGGAGTATCTTCTTTTCAAATAGAAAATGTTCGGAGAGGGTTTAGTTTTAATAGCGAAGCGTATCTGGATATGCGTATGGATAAAAGAATTCCTTTTACCGCCAAAGATGTTGTAAATAATTTTACGCGTAAGCAAATAGAAACTATTCTCTATCAGTACGGAGAAGAAAAATATGCTTCTTTGATAGCAAAAAATATTGTAAAAACAAGAGCAAATGAGCCGATAGTTACAACAGTGCAGTTAGTAAGTGTTATAAAAGAAGCGGTTCCCCATAGATTCTATTCCAAGATTCATCTAGCAACAAGGACTTTTCAGGCTTTGCGTATAACGGTAAATAAGGAGTTGGAAAATATAGAGCAAGGGCTAAGTCAGGCAGTAGGGCTTTTAAAGAAAGGAGGAAGAATAGCGGCTATTTCCTTTCATTCATTGGAAGACCGTATTGTAAAAAATAAATTCAGGGAATTTTCAGGATTATGTTCTTGCCCCAGCTCTATTCCAATATGCACTTGTGGCTGGAAGAAAATCATAAATGTTTTAACTAAAAAGCCAATTATACCCACGGAAAAAGAGGTACGGTTTAACCCCAGGGCACGAAGTGCCAGGTTAAGGGTTGCCGAAAAGGTTTAAAATGTATAAAAGTGTAAGTTCTTATTTACAGATTTTTTTTGTAAGCCTGGTAATTCTTTTGTTTTATGTATGGCAAAGTGTTCAAAGCGTAAAAATGAATTATCAAATAAGCCGTTTAGAAAAGGAAATTCAGTTTTTTAAAAATAATAACAAATATTTAAATGTTAGATTAGATGAGTTAACGGCGTTAAGCCGGGTAGAAAAAATCGCAAGAAAAAAATTAGGATTAATTTATCCGAGGGAAAATGACATAATTGTTATATTTGAATAAAAAAGGATAGCGGGGTTAATAGACAGATGTTAGAGTTGTAGAAAATTAGTTGTTTGAATGTTGTTTGTTTTACTTTTTATTCGTTAATGTTGGCTGCAGGAGTAAATTTTTTGGGCGAAAGGAGGATATATTTTGCTCTTTAAAGGAAGAATTAAAATTGTTTTTTGTGGAATTATTTTTTGTTTTCTGTTTCTTTCTTTTAGATTAGGACAAATTCAAATTGTACAGCATGAATTCTATCTTAAAAAAAGTCAGGGTCACCGATACGTTATCCCTTCCTATTCATCCAATATTACGAGGGGAAATATTTATGATAGTAAGGGGGGAGAATTAGCAGTAAGTATTGTGGTGGATTCTTGTTATGCAATTCCGCATAAGATAAAAAACCGCAAAACCTGTGTGCGTAAACTTTGTTCTATTTTAAACTTAGATTATAAAAAAACTGTACGAAAATTAAAATCCCACACATCGTTTGTCTGGATAAAAAGGAAACTTAATCCGGAAGTTGTTGAAAGAATTAAAAGAGAAAATCTTGCAGGGATTGGCTTTATAAAAGAAGAAAAACGTTTTTATCCTCAGAACGAATTAGCCTGTCAGGTTATAGGGATAGCCGGTTTAGATAATCAGGGATTGGCGGGAATAGAATATTATTTTGATTCTTATCTTAGACGAAAAGGCAAAAACAACATAGGGACAGGTAAAAAGGTTGTTGATGTTGCCGGTCATAATGTAGTGCTTACTATAGATAAGGTGATTCAGTATATTGCAGAAAAAGAATTAAAAAAAATATTTATAAAATCTAAATCAAAAGCAGCAACTATTGTTGTGCAAAACACAAAAACAGGGGAAATATTGGCAATGGCTAATTATCCCAATTTTAATCCTAATAAAATAGCTACTTTCAATACGAAATATTTAAAGTCGGCGGCAGTTAGCGATATTTTTGAGCCTGGGTCAACATTTAAAATGGTAACCGCTGCTGCAAGTTTAGAAGAAGGAACAGTAAAGCGTAAAGAAAGAATATTTTGTGAAAATGGAAAATATTATACGGGGGGATTCTGTATTAGTGACCATGAAAAAGAAGAATGGTTGACTTTCGATGAAGTGATGAAAAAATCCAGCAATATTGGAATGACCAAGGTCGCTTCTCGTATGAAAAACATGGATTTTTATAAATATGTGCGGAATTTTGGTTTTGGAAATCTTACCGGAATAGATATGCCTAATGAAGAAAAAGGGATACTTTGTTCACCTAAAGGATGGTCAAAGCGGTCATTATCTTCGATTTCTTTTGGACAGGAAATCGGGGTAACTGCGATTCAATTAATTTCTGCTTTTTCCTGTATAGCGAATTCAGGGGTTCTTATGCAGCCTCGAATAGTAAAATGTGTGGTAGATGCAAGGGGGAAAATTGTTAAAGAGTTTAAGCCTGTAAAAGTGCGGGAGGTGGTTTCTTCTTCTACGGCAGGAAAGTTGGTAGAAATGTTAGAGGGAGTGGTGAAGGACGGAACGGGCACATTTGCGGCTATTCATGGATATAGAGTAGCAGGCAAAACAGGGACTGCCCAGAAAATAAATTTTAAAACTAATAGTTATGCAAAGAACAAATATGTCTCTTCTTTTGTTGGGTTTTTACCTTTAAATGATCCCCAAATAGCAATTTTAGTAATTTTTGATGAATCTCAAAAAGATTATTGGGGTGGAGTTATTGCCGCACCTGTTTTTTCCCGGGTAGGTTCTCAGATAATGAATTATTTAAATATTCCACGAGAAAAAGATTCCGGACTCCTTTTTCAAGCGGAAAAGGAAATAATAAAAGATGATACGATTAAAGGAAATACTTAATTGTTTGGAAGATAAAAAAATTTATGGCCGAACGGACATAATAGTTCGGGGGATTTCCAATGATTCCCGCAAAGTGGGAAAGAATTTTATTTTTGTTTGTATCATGGGGGAGAAAGAAAACGGAGAAGATTATATTTCTTCAGCTTTGTCTAACGGAGCAACAGTAATTGTAACAGAAAGAAAATTAGATATTAAAGGTGTCACTTTGGTTGTTACCCCGAATACCCGTTATTCTTTGGCAGTTTTATCTTCCGAATTTTATGGAAATCCTTCGAGAAAACTTAAAATGATAGGTGTTACGGGAACTAATGGTAAAACGACAATTACTTATTTTTTGGAATCAATTTTTTCTGTAAATAAAAATAAAGTAGGAGTGCTGGGAACAGTGTCTTATCGGTTGGGTAATGAAATTATTCCTTCTTTTACTACTACTCCCAGTAGTGTGCAACTGCAGGAAATTTTATTTAAAATGGCAGAAGAAAATTTTGATGTTGCTGTGATGGAAGTTTCTTCTCACGCCTTATTACAACATCGGGTAACAAATTGTGAGTATGATATAGCAATTTTTACTAATTTAACCCCTGATCATTTGGATTATCATCAGACCATGGATGAGTATTTGAAGGCTAAAACCGGGTTATTTGCAGAATTAGGTAAAAATTCAAAGAAAAAAGGACAAAAATTTGCTATAATAAATGTCGATGATGAGGCAAGTAAGTATATAATAGAAAACACAAAAGTTCCGGTAGTCAAATATGGAATAAAAACGAAAAGTGATTTTTCTGCTAAAAAAATAAAATTTAATTTGGAATTTACATCCTTTATTCTTTGTACTCCTCAAGGGGAAGTTCCCATTAGTTTAAATCTTGTTGGATGGCACAATGTATATAACGCTTTAGCCAGCAGTGCTGCTGCACAAACACAGGGGGTTTCAATAGATAAGATTAAGGAAGGATTAGAAGCTCTGAAATTTGTTCCCGGTAGATTTGAAATAATTTCCGAAGGTCAAAAGTTTACTTGTGTGGTAGATTTTGCCCATAGTCCGGATGCGCTGGAAAGGACTATCCGGACTGCACGGCATTTAAATCCTAAAAGAATTATTACTGTTTTTGGCTGTGGCGGAGATAGAGATAGAAGCAAACGTTCTTTAATGGGGGAAATAGCTGTAAAAAATAGTGATTTTGTCTGGATTACTTCGGATAATCCCAGGAGTGAAGATCCTAAAAAAATTGTTACGGATATTGAAGTTGGTATAAAAAGAATAGGAAATACTAATTATAAAGTTGTTTTGGATAGGAGGAAAGCAATACAGGAAGCTTTAGATTATGCTGCTGAAAAAGATTTTGTGCTTATTGCGGGAAAGGGCCATGAAACCTGTCAGATTTTATCCGCAATTATTCCTTTTGATGAACGTAAAATAGTAAGAGACATGCTAATAAAAAAATTTAAGGATAAAAATGACAAGAATTAATGTAGAAAAATTAGTGAAAGTAATTAAAGGAAAAGTTTTACAAAAAAGTAATAGAAAAACAGTAAAAAACATTTCTATTGATACAAGAAAATTAAAGCAGGATGATTTATTTGTTGCTCTAAAAGGTGAAAATTTTGATGGGCATAACTTTGTTGGGGAAGCAATTAAAAAAGGTGCGTCGGGAGTAGTTCTTTCTCAAGTTCCTTTGGGTTTTGATTCGATTATTGGGAAAAAAAATAATTATTCTAACTTGTTAGTAATTAAAGTTGGCGATACTTTGTTGGCTTTACAGGAATTAGCCGGGTATTATCGTAAAATGTTTGATTGTTTGGTGATAGGAATTACCGGAAGTAACGGAAAGACTACCACTAAGGAAATGATTTTTTCTATTTTAAAACGAAAATTTTCTGTGTTAGCTACGGAAGGTAATTTAAATAATCAGATAGGATTACCTTTAACTCTTTTAAATTTAGAAAAAAAACACCGCATATGTATTTTAGAAATGGGAGCAAGTAGCATCGGAGAAATTGAGCGTTTGGCACAGATTTCTAATCCTCAAATAGGATTGATTACTAATATTTCTAATGCTCATCTTGAGTCTTTCGGTTCTCTAAAAAATGTATTATCAGGGAAGATGGAATTGATAAATGCTTTACCTATAAAAGAAGGAGTGGCGATTCTAAATATAGACAATGTTAAATTAAGGAGAATTTTAGAAACTAATAAAGTAAAATGTACCTGGTTAAGTTTTGGGGTTAAAAACAGGGGACATATTTATGCTACTAATATAAAAAATCTATCTTACGGTATAGAGTTTAATTTACATATAAAAGACAAACAGGAAAAAATCAAATTACCTATGTTAGGCGTTTTTAATGTTTATAATGCATTGGCGGCAAGTGCCGTCAGTTGGAATTTAAATATAGATATATCTTTAATTAAACAGGCATTAGAAAACTTTTCTCCTGTTCCTATGCGTATGGAAAAACTTTTTTTTAAAGATATTGAAGTTATAAATGATGCTTACAATGCTAATCCTGTTTCAATGAAAAATGCTATCAGTGCATTTTCCGGAAGGCCTTCCGCAGGAAAAAAAATATTAATTTTAGGTGATATGTTGGAATTGGGGAAGGATGCTGTTAAGGAACATAAGAAAACGGGAAAAATAGCGGCAAAAGCTTGTGATATATTATTTACTATAGGAGATTTAGCTGCTTTTACTGCTCAAGAGGCAAAGAAATCAGGAATGAAAAAAGAAAATATTTTTGTTTTTAAGAACAGAAAAAATTTAATTTCCGAATTAAAAAAGATTATACAAAAAAAAGATATGCTTTTATTTAAAGCATCCAGGGCAATGAAATTGGAAGAAGTAGTGAAAGAATTAAAAAATAGCAGTAAAAAGGTGTGATTTAAATGTTTTATCATTTTCTTTATCCTCTTCACATATATTTTTCTCCTTTTAATGTATTAAAATATATTACTTTTCGGGCGGGTGGCGCAATAATCACTTCTTTACTTCTCAGCTTTTTTTTAGTTCCCCGGATGATAAGAACTTTTAAAAGATTGCAGATTGGACAACATATTCGTCCGGAAGGGCCTCCTTCCCATTTGTCCAAAGCAGGTACTCCTACGATGGGAGGGATAATTATACTGCTGGTGCTTTTAATTTCTATTTTTCTCTGGGCTAAATTGACTAATCCTTTTATTATTTTATGCGTAATTTCTATTTTATGGCTGGGTTTGTTAGGTTTTTTAGATGACTATCTTAAAGTAGTTAAAAAACATACACGCGGTTTGAGGGCTTTGTATAAATTGGGAGGACAATTGATTTTAGCTTTTTTTCTGATAACCTATATTTATTTTCATCCTTCCAATGCTGATTTTGCTACTAAAATGAATATTCCTTTCGTCAAAGATTTCTTTGTAGATTTGGGTTTTTTATATTTCGGATTGGTTCTTTTAATTATTGTGGGAGCGTCCAATGCGGTGAATTTAACCGATGGATTAGATGGTTTAGCCATAGGGTCAATTGTATTGGCTGCTTTGACTTATGCAATATTTGCTTATCTTGCCGGCCATGCCAAATTTAGTGCGTATTTACGTATCATCCCCGTTGTGGGTAGTGGGGAATTAGTTGTTTTATTAGCGGCAATGGTTGGAGCCGGATTAGGTTTTTTATGGTTTAATACTTATCCTGCAGAGATATTTATGGGGGATACAGGTTCTTTGTTTCTGGGAGGAACAATAGGGGTGATTGCCGTTTTAGTAAAACAGGAATTACTTTTGGTTATTGTTGGAGGAATTTTTGTTGTAGAAGCATTATCGGTTATTTTGCAAGTTATTTCCTTTAAAATCAGAGGAAAGAGAATATTTAAAATGGCTCCCCTGCATCACCATTTTGAGTTGTTGGGTTGGGCGGAACCAAAGGTAGTGATTCGTTTTTGGGTTATAGCGATTATTCTTTCTTTAATATCTTTGGCTTCATTAAAATTACGTTAAATTTAAAAAACCGCCGGAAAAAAGGAGGATAGGAAATGCTTCAAAATATCATTTTGTTTTTGACAGAAGAGACATTTTTTAAAAATACTTTTTTAACGTATGTTATCAGTGTTTTAATTTTTATTATAGGCCTTATTTCTATCAAAATATTTAAAAAAATAGTTTTAAAACGTCTTAAAAAATGGACAGAAAAAACCACTGTTGATATAGATGACTTTTTGTTTGGTATTTTTGAAAAAGCCTTGATTCCATTGCTTTATTTTGGTGTTTTTTATTTATCTATTCGCAATATAATATTGATGGCATCTTTGACTAAAATAATTAATGGTTTTGGGGTAGTTCTTTTAATTATTCTTACCATTCGTTTTTTTGTAACTATGGTTGCTTATATCCTTGAAAATTATTGGGGGAAGAAAGAAAAGGATCCGGCGAAAAAAAAGAGTGTGCGGACAATGATTACAATAATAAAAGTGCTTATCTGGGGAATGGGTATTATTTTTCTTTTAGATAATTTGGGTTTTAAAATTTCTACAGTAATTGCAGGGTTGGGAATTGGCGGTGTAGCGGTAGCTTTGGCGGTTCAGTCGGTTTTGGGCGATTTACTTAGTTACTTCGCTATATTTCTTGATCGTCCGTTTGAGGTTGGTGATTTTGTTATTGTAGATAATTATTTAGGAGTAGTTGAACATATTGGTATTAAAACAACCCGGATATGTAGTCTGGGGGGAGAACAATTAGTTTTTTCTAATACGGATCTTACCGGTTCCCGTTTACGGAACTATAAAAAAATGGGTAAACGCAGAGTAGTATTTAAGTTGGGAGTTACATACCAAACCGGTTCAGAACAATTAAAAGAAATTCCTGTAATAATTACCAATATTATAAAGGGTATTGATGATACAGTTTTTGACAGAGCACATTTTTCTACATACGGAGATTTTAGCCTTGTTTTTGAGATAGTTTATTATGTTTTGGGAAGTGATTATAATAAATATATGGATGTTCAACAGGAAATTAATTTTGCTATTAAAGAGGAATTTGAGAAAAGAGGGATTGAATTTGCGTATCCAACACAGACATTATTTTTAAATTCAGATTCTGCGGCAACAGAATCTGTGCTTAAAACTGTACCATCCGGGTTATCTAAAAAGCAAATTAATAAATAAAAGAAAAGCATAAAGCAATAGAAGTTATGACAAATTGAAAGGGGGGAGAGAAAAATGTTATGGCTATTCGGTTTGGTTTTTGCATTTATTATTCTTTTTGGTATGGAAAGGCGATTGGTTGATAATGCCAACTCAATAAAAGAATTGGAAAATTTTACACAACAATCGCGAGATAAGATTGCAATGTTAGAAAAACAGTTAAGTGATTTGAAGAAAACAGCAGATTCGGAAAAGATGACAGGGCAATAAGATTCAAAGAAACTAAAAATTTTATAGAAAAATAACAATGGAAAGCAAAATTAGAATTTATGAACAAGGAACGGAGAAATATTCTAAAACGACTATTTTTCACGGTAATTTTTTAATTGTCTTGTGGGTTTTTTTAGGGACGATTAGTTGCCGGATTTTTTGTCCTTTAGTGGGTTGGATTTATCTTTTATTTGCCATAACAATGGTAGGTGTCGTTTTACGAAAATTGCTTTTATTATCGTAAGTGGTGTTGTTTGGGGTGGGGGAAAGTCTCTGCGTTGTTTTTCAGAGAAGGTAATATTCAAAAATTTGACATTGGGTACGGGCAAAAACTTGCACCGCTTACTTATGGGTTTTTAACTGTTATTCCGCTTATTTTTCTTAGTGTTTCAATTTTTCAGGAGTTTGCAATATTTAAGGGAATTATATTAATTTTGTTGTTGCTTGTTTCTATCTACAGCGGAGCCATTAATAGAAAAAAAACCTGCTCAAAATGTAGGATGAGATTGATTTGTCCGGGGTGTGAAGTAAAAGAAAATTGATTTTAAAATCAAAAATACTCTATTTTGATTGATTCCGCTCTGGCAATTGCTGCCAATTTTTTATCAGGATTAATAATAAAAGCATTTCCAAATAATTTGAGCGATTTTATATCTGAGAGGTGATTTCCGTAGGCAAAAGAACGGGATAAGTCATACTGGTCTTTATCAAAATATTTTTTTATTATTTCAGCTTTTCCTTCACCGTAAGGATATATTCCTAAAGTTTTTCCGGTGAACCGGTCATTTTTAATTTCCAATCTTGCACTATATCCTCTGTTTACCCCAAAATAATTTTTGTATTCGTTTAATAGAAAAGGCAGTGTGCCTGAGAGAAGAACTATTTCATGTTGTTTTTTTTGGTGGTGTTCAATTTTTTCTTTAGCCCGGGGAAAAATTCTTTTGAGGATATGTTTTTTAAAACAGACATGAGCCAGTTTTTCTATCTCTTTACTGTCTTTGCCTTTGAAATAGGCTTTATTACCTTTGGTGGCAAATATAAATCCCCTGTTAGTTGTTTGCAGAAAATTTACTGCGTAATTAAATAAATCGTTTATAAAAAATTTTCCCCTTGATAATAAAAAGAGCAAAAAAATCCTTTCCGAGAAAAAATCGATAATTGTTCCATCAATATCGAACACCGCTATTGTTTTTTTCATTTAATTATACCAGATACTCCGTAAAAACTAACTTTTTTAACCCCAATTTGGTTTAAAGAGAAATGATTGACTTTGTATTTTCAATAATATATAATATTTTTCCCCTGTATGTCAATATTTGCGAGGTCTTAATAGATAAATATGGTGAATTTTTATATTTATATTGCTACTTTGTTTTTTTTGTGTTATCCTTCATCCTGCTGGCAGCGGGCTGCGGGGGCAAATC
>CBDUZB010000032.1:0-12970 GCA_965371605.1 uncultured bacterium | reverse complement strand
CGATAGTCCATAGATAAAGATAAAAACAGATTTAGTCCATAGTCCATAGATAACAGATTAAAGACAAACAAAAGTCCACAGTCCATAGATAACAGATTAAAGACAACAGATAACAGACAGTTATAAGTTAAAGACAAACAAAAGTCCACAGTCCATAGATAACAGATAAAAGACAGTTATAAGTTAAAGAACAGCAAATGGCAAATAGCAAATAGTAAACAGATAGTTATGAGTTAGAAAATTTGGGAATTTGAGTTTGGTAATTGGGAATTTACCTGTCTGTGTTTATGACAATGTATGATATGAACAAAGTGAGTTTATGACTATTTGTGACACCGCTTGAGAGGTGGAGGATAAAGCGGGAATTTGGAGATTTGAAGGTATATTTGATGAAAGACATATTACAGGAGATTGTAGAACATAAAAGAATTGAATTAAAGAAGAGAAAAGAACTCATATCTATTGTTCAATTAAAAAACTCTCTTTCTTCTTTACCCCCTACCCGTAATTTTAAAAAGGCTATTTCTAAACAGGGAAAGATTAATTTAATTGCGGAGATTAAAAAAGCTTCTCCTTCCCGGGGGGTGATCTGCATAGATTTTGACCCGTCTAAATTAGCACTTGTTTATGAAAATAATGGGGCGGCAGCAATTTCTGTTTTAACGGAAGAAAAATATTTTCAGGGAAAGACAGATTATCTTGAGGAGGTAAGGAAAGTTTCGTTTCTTCCTTTACTCTGCAAAGATTTTATTGTTGAGGAATACCAGTTTTATGAAGCAAGAAACTATGGTGCTGACGCCGTGCTTTTAATTGCCGGTATTCTTAGTGAAGAAGAAATCGGTAAATTTTTAACTTTGGGGAAAGAGCTGGGATTAGATTGCCTGGTGGAAATACATCAGGCAGACGAATTAAAAAAGGTATTGAATACAGGAGCTGAAATTATCGGCATAAATAATCGTAATTTACATGATTTTTCAGTAAATATAAATACTACTCTGGAATTAAGGAAGATGATTCCTGATGATAAAGTTGTTGTTTCCGAAAGTGGGATTAGAAAAAAAGAAGATGTTTTATTATTGCAAAGGGCAAGGATAAATGCTATATTAATCGGACAGAGTTTTCTCGAAAGCGAGAATCCGGCCCGGAAGATAAAAGAATTGGGATTGGAAACCCTGAAAAATGAATAAAGTAAAAATTTGCGGTATTACTAATAGGGAAGATGCACATTTAGCGGTTAATTTAGGATCAGATTTCTTAGGGTTTAATTTCTACGAAAAAAGTTTGCGGTATGTTTTACCGGAAAAAGCAAGAGAAATAATCAAAGGATTACCGGGTTCTTTAATAAAAGTAGGTGTTTTTGTTAATGAACGGATAGAAGTGATTTTAGAAACAGCAGAGAAGTGTGATTTATCTATGGTTCAGTTACATGGAGACGAAACGCCCGTATTTTGTACAAAACTTGCTCAAAAAAAGCAGGATTTAAAAATAATAAAAGCTTTTAGAATAAAAGAAGAATTCCGTTTAGAGAATTTATTGAATTTTAAAGTGGATTATTATCTCCTGGATGCTTTTGTTTCCGGACAATATGGTGGTACGGGAAAGGTTTTTAATTGGAATTGGGCAATGAAAGTAAAAGAAACAGGTAAACCCTTATTTTTGTCGGGAGGGCTTACCTTGGAAAATGTAAGAGAAGCAATTATTAAAGTAAATCCGGATGTCTTGGATGTAGCCAGTGGAATAGAAATTTCTCCGGGACGCAAAGATTATCAAAAAATGAAGAAATTCATAGAAATAGTTAAGACAACAAATGCAGCTTAAAATTATCCGTAGTCCATTAGGTGCGGATTAAAATTTGTTACCGGGACTTATAAGTAAAGAGAGAGGAAGATATGTTACCTGATAAAGATGGTTATTTTGATGAATTCGGGGGGAAATTTATTCCCGAAACGTTATTTTTTGCTCTTTCTGAATTAGAGGCAATGTATGCTAAAGTAAAGAAAAGTAAAAAATTTAAAAGTAAATTGGATCATTATCTTACTCACTATGTGGGAAGGCCTACTCCTTTGTATTATGCTCAGCGATTGACGGAAAAACTGCAGGGGGCAAAAATATTTTTGAAAAGGGAAGATCTTTGCCATACGGGGGCACATAAAATAAATAATGCCCTGGGACAAATTTTATTGGCTAAAGAAATGGGAAAAAAAAGGATTATTGCAGAGACCGGAGCCGGTCAACACGGAGTGGCTGTTGCTACGGCGGCTGGTTTGTTTGGTTTAAAATGTGAAATTTATATGGGAAGTGAGGATATAAGAAGACAGAAATTAAATGTTTTTCGGATGAAATTATTGGGGGCTAAGGTTATTCCGGTTGAAAGCGGAACTAAAACCTTGAAAGATTCTATTAATGAGGCGATTCGTGATTGGGTAACTAATGTAGAAACAACCCATTATTTATTAGGTTCAACCGTGGGCCCTCATCCTTATCCAATGATTGTCAGAGATTTTCAGTCAGTGATTGGGAAGGAAACAAAAAAGCAAGTAATAGAGCACATCGGTAAATTGCCTGATTATTTAGTTGCTTGTGTGGGTGGGGGGAGTAATTCTTTGGGTTTATTTTATCCTTTTTATAACGACAGGGTGAAGTTTGTCGGGGTAGAAGCAGCAGGAGAGGGAATTAAGAGTGGTAAACATGCCGCGCCTCTTTGTGCCGGAAAAATAGGAATTTTACATGGGACAAAAAGTTTTGTTCTTCAAGATAAGGATGGACAGATATCCCCTACCCATTCAGTATCCGCAGGACTGGATTATCCCGGAGTAGGGCCTGAACATAGTTTTTATAAAAAAAGCAAAAGGGCTGAATATGTATCAATCAACGATAAGGAAGTATTAAAAGCTTTTTGTTTGCTCTCTGAAACAGAAGGAATTATTCCTGCTTTAGAATCATCGCATGCTGTTGCATATGTAGTAAAAATGGCTAAAAAATGGGGAAAAAATAAAAATGTAATTGTATGCCTTTCCGGTCGGGGAGATAAGGATATGGAAGAGGTAGCTAAAATATTTAGGGTTTCTTTGTAAAAAATTATTAAAGGTTGGATTTATGAATCGGATTGATAAAAAATTTGAGCAGTTAAAACGGGAAAAGAGAAAGGCCTTAATTGCTTTTATTACCGCAGGGGTTCCATCTTTGGAAGTTACGGGAAAACTGATTCTGGAAATGGAAAAAAAGGGAGTGGATATTATTGAATTAGGTGTTCCCTTTTCTGATCCTATGGCCGATGGGCCTGTTATTCAAAAATCTTCCCATCGGGCATTGGAGAAAAAAGTTAATTTGGAAAAGATTTTATTGTTGGTAGAGAAAACAAGAAAAAAAACGGAAATTCCTTTGCTTTTAATGAGTTATTTTAATCCAATATATAATTTCGGTTTAATGAAATTTGCCGGGGAAAGTCGAAAAAAAGGATTAGATGGAGTGATAATCCCCGATCTTATCTTAGAAGAAGCTCAGGAATGGAGAAAAATATCAATAGATGCTGGTTTAGCAAATGTGTTTTTGGCTACACCGACTACTTCATTAAAAAGGATGAAAAAAATAGCCGGTGATACGAGAGGTTTTCTTTATTATGTTTCCCGGACCGGTGTTACAGGAACGGGGGAGAAAATAAACAAAAAGATAAAAGGAGAATTATTTTCAGCTAAAAAACTAAGCGGGAAAACGCCGGTAGTATGCGGATTTGGTATTTCTAATGACAAACAGGCAAAAGAAATTGCTAAGTATTGTGATGGAGTTATTATCGGTAGTGCTATAGTGAAAATTATAGATGAAAGTAAAGATGAGAAAAAAATATTAACCAGGGTGGGACACTTTGTCGGTCAGGTGCGGCGGGAGATGGATAAGTGATAAAAAACAGTCCATAGTACATAGACAGAAACTACAGTTATTAGTTATTAGTTACTAGTTATGAGTTATAAGTTAACTACAAAAGAAGACGAAAAGTAAAAAAATTTTAAGTTTGCCTGTTCGCCAATTTTTAAGGCGGGAAGTTTGGATTTGGGAGTTTGAAAAAATAGTCAAACATTGTCAACAGACAACGTTAAAAGCCTAAAAATGTAGGGGCGACCTTGGTCGCCCAAAAGATTCAAAGGGTGGGCAAGCCCAACCCCTACGCGAAAATCAGCTGCATTGTCAAAGACACATTTTATCTTCATTCTTCTCGTTTCTCCTCCCCTTGTGGGAGGAGATTAAGAGGAGGGGGGATAAGGTGGGAAGTTTTAAAGAAGGAGGGATGAAAATGGCTGTAGAACGTTCGAAAGGGAAAAAAAGTGTTCCTGAGGGAATATGGGTGGAATGTAAAAAATGCGGGCAGATGGTATATAATAAAGAATTAGAAAAAAATTTTAAGATTTGTCCAACATGTGGATATTATTTTAGGTTATCTGCACAGGAAAGAATTAATTTTCTTTTGGATGAAGGGAGTTTCAAGGAATCTGATGTTGATATGAAATCCAATGATCCTCTTTCTTTTCATGATACCCGTAAATATATTGAACGGCTTGAGGATGCAAGAAAAAAAACAAATCTTTGTGATGCCATTATTTCGGGAGAAGGAACAATTGGGAAACATCGTGTGAGCATGGGGGTTATGGATTTTAGATTTATGGGTGGAAGTATGGGGTCTGTGGTAGGAGAGAAAATTACCCGGACAATAGAAAGGGCAATTGATAAAAAAACGACAGTGATTATTGTTTCTACTTCCGGAGGGGCAAGAATGCAAGAGGGAATGTTTTCTCTGATGCAGATGGCTAAAACAAGTGCTGCTTTATCGAGATTAAGTAAGCTGGATTTACCTTTTATTTCTATATTGACGGATCCTACTACTGCAGGCGTAAGTGCGAGTTTTGCTATGTTAGGAGATGTTATAATTTCCGAGCCTAAAGCTTTGATTGGGTTTGCCGGGCCGCGTGTAATTGAACAAACGATAAAACAGAAATTACCTGAAGGATTTCAAAGTGCGGAATTTCTTTTGGAACATGGGATAGTAGATTTAATAGTAGAAAGAAAAGAATTAAAAAATACAATAATTAAACTTTTAAATTTTTTCAAGAATAAAGCTTAATCTTGTTTTTTGTTTGTCCGTAGATGATAAGGCTTTGATGTTAAGGGAATATATTTGCGGTAAAATATGACTTATAATGAAGCATTAAATTATTTATTTCTTTTAAAAAGTGAAAAAATAAAGTTTGGGCTTGAACCCGTAAGAAAAGTTTTGGGGGAATTAGAAAATCCTCAAAATGTTCTTTCAGTTATTCATGTTGCCGGCACTAATGGAAAAGGGTCTGTTTCTGCTTTTGTTTATTCTATATTGAAAGAAGCCGGATATAAGGTAGGGGTTTATACTTCGCCTCATTTGGTTGATTTAAGGGAAAGGATTCAAATAAATGGGGAATGGATTAGTAAAGGCGAAGTTGTCAATGTAATCAAAAAAATTGATGCGATATGTAAGCGTTTATCAGTAAAGTTGAGTTTTTTTGAAGTTCTTACAGTAGTGGCATTTTACTATTTTGCCCGGAAGAAAGTAGATTTTGCGATACTGGAAGTTGGAATGGGTGGTAGGCTGGATGCTACTAATGTATTGATGAGTCCTTTAGTTTCGATAATTACTAATATTGAGTATGAACACAAAGATTATCTCGGGGATACTTTAAGTAAAATTGCCGGAGAAAAAGCAGGAATTATAAAAGAGAATGGTTTTGTAATCACCGGAGTAAAACATAAAAGTTCTTTTTCCCGCATCAGTAAAATTTGTAAAACTAAAAAAGCAAAGTTGTTTTGTCTTAATGATGATTTTTTGTCGGTTAGGGAGAAAGAAAAAGCCTGTTTGGTTAAAACAAACTTTAATTATCAGCAGTTTGATTATCAGGGAATTTTTAATAATTATAAAAAAATAAAAATAAGGTTGTTAGGAAAACATCAGATAGAAAATGCTCTTTTATCTTTAGCCTGTACGGAGCTTTTGCAGCGTTTTTACGGGGTTCGGATAAATAAAAAGCAAATCTATAAAGGTTTGGAGCAATGTTTTTGGCCGGGTAGGCTGGAATTATTCGAGGTTCCCTTTTCAAAGGAGCACAAAGTAAGGATTTTATTAGATGGGGCTCATAATCCGTCGGCATTTTGTGCTTTGCGGAATGTCCTTAGAGAAGAGAATATAATTTATGATAAACTCTTTGTTTTGTTTGGCGTATTGAAAGATAAAGAAACAGAAAAAATGTTAGAGATTTTATCTCCTTTGGTGGATAAACTTATAATTACTAAACCATATACCGAAAGAGCTCTTGACCCGAAGATGATTTATTCTTCTGCAGTCAAATTTTTGCCTGAGGAAAAAATTGTAACAGGGGGAGAGATTAAAAATGATATAAACGGGATTTTTAAAGAAATTTTCCTGTCTTATAGATGTGATAATCAAAGGAAAAATGATTTCAATAAAATAGAAAAAGAAGTTTTAATTTTAGTAACCGGGTCATTATATTTAGTAGGAGAAGTAAGAAAGATGCTGATAAAAAATAGAGAAAAAAGGGGAATAAAGCAATGGCTGGTGTGATTTTTAAAAATGTAACTAAAATTTATCCAAGAAAAAGTGTAAAAAACAAAAAGGGTGTAGTAGAGATTAAAAAAGATGTTGTTGGGTGTAAATCTATTAATTTAGAAGTTGAAGATAAAGAATTTTGTGTGCTGGTAGGCCCTTCGGGATGTGGGAAATCCACTACGTTGCGAATGGTAGCAGGATTGGAAGAAATTACCAGTGGGCAAATTTATATAGGGGATAGATTAATTAATGATGTTCCGCCGAAAGACAGGGACATTGCTATGGTATTTCAAAATTATGCCCTTTATCCTCATATGGATGTTTATGAAAACATGTCTTTTGCTTTAAGATTAAAAAAGGTTCCCAGGAAAGAAATAGAACAAAGGGTAGAAGAGGCCTCAAAAATTTTAGGAATTTTTCATTTGTTAGATAGAAAACCCGCAGCCCTTTCGGGGGGAGAAAAACAGAGAGTGGCGGTGGGAAGAGCTATTGTCAGAAAACCAAAAGTATTTCTTTTTGATGAGCCATTATCTAATTTAGATGCAAAACTAAGGATGGAAATGAGGGCGGAATTGGTTAAATTGCATAATACCTTGAAAACCACAATGATTTATGTTACTCATGATCAGGTAGAGGCAATGACCATGGGGGACAAAATTGTGGTAATGAAAAAAGGTTTAATTCAACAAGTGGATAAGCCTATGGTTTTATATAAAGAACCGAAAAATAAGTTTGTAGCGGGATTTATCGGTAGTCCTCCTATGAATTTTATGGAATGTGAGGTTGTAAAAGAGAAAAAAGGAATTTATTTAAATGAAGGGACTTTCAACGTAAAAATAATTGAAAAAATGGAAGAACCTATTCAGCCGTATTTGAATAAAAAAGTGATTTTAGGTATAAGGGCGGAGGACATTTATGATAAACTTTATGCTCTTGATGCAACGGAAGAGAATACCATAATTGCTACTGTGGAGTTGATAGAACCATTGGGCGCGGAAATTTATCTGCATATGCGTACAGGGACGGGTAAGGAGCTTTTTGTTAGCAGGGTGGATTCCAAAAATAAGGCTGAGGTGGGTCAAAAAATTGAGTTAGTCTTTGATATGAAAAAAATTAATATTTTTGATATGGAGAAGATAGAGCGTCTGGATGATAAGGACTCAGAAAAAGCTGTAACGATAATATAGGAACGAAACAAAATTAATTAATCTTGTTTAACGGACAAAGGGGAGGAAAAAGGGAAAAAGATGAAAAAAAAGTATACTATCGGTGTGGATTTGGGAGGTACCAATATTGAAACTGCTTTAGTTGATAATAAAGGGAATATTGTAAGTAAAATAAAAGTTCCCACCAGGGTGTCGGAAGGGCCAGATGAAATTATTAATCGGGTAATTACATTAATTAAGAAAATTATGAAAGGTGTTTCTCTGAACAAATTAAACGGCATAGGAATTGGGGCGGCGGGTGAAATTGATCATCAAAGGGGGAGGGTTTGGTTTTCACCTAATCTGTTCTGGGAAAATATTCCTCTGGTTGCTAAAATAAAGGAGAAGATTGATTTACCTATAACTTTAGAGAATGATGCTAATGCTGCAGCCTGGTATATGCATCAATTAGGGCCGGCTAAAGGGGTGGATAATTTAATCTGTGTAACTTTAGGTACGGGTGTGGGCGGAGGCATTATTCTTAATAAAAAGATTTATCATGGCTGGAAAGGGAAAGCGGGAGAATTAGGCCATATGAACTTGTTTCCTAAGGGATTGAAATGTAATTGTGGTAGTTATGGTTGCCTGGAAAGATATGTGGGGGCGTCATATATTGTAGAGAGAGCAATAAAAAAAATAAAAAAAGGAGAAAAGACCAGTATTCGGGATAAAGTATCCGGGGATTGGTCTAAAATAACCCCTCAGCTCTTAGAAAGAGAGGCAAGACAGGGAGATAAGCTGTCTAAAGAAATTTGGGCGGAAACAGGGGAGTATTTAGGGATTGTTCTATCCAGCGTAATTAATTTGCTGGACTTAGAGATGATTGTAATTTGCGGTGGAGTTTCTAAAGCAGGAGAAGTCTTGTTTGATTCCTTAAAAGATACTTTAAAGAAAAGAATTTTTGGCAAATCACCCGGAATGGTAAGATTGGTTTATAGTAAATTTAAAGAAGATGCCGGAGTAATCGGGGCATCACTGCTTTATTCCTGATAAGATTTTTTCAATTCAAAATATGGATTTAAGGAAAATTTAAATGAAAAGAAAAGAGTATATAGCCATTTTTTTAATGGCTATTTTTATTTTTATAACAGTAATAAACGGATACAGTGAAGAGAATGAGGCTATTCATTTTCGTGCTGATTATGTGGAATATGATGAAGATTCAAAAGATATTTATGCCAAAGGAAACATAACAATTAATTATGGTGATGTACAACTTAATTGTGATGAAGCTGCTTTTAACACCGAGAAAAAAAGAATACAGGCTAAAGGGAAAGTAATTTTAAAAGATATACAGGGTACATTTTTCGGTGAGGAGATGGATTACAATTTAAAGACCAAAGAAGGTCAACTTGATAATGCAAAGTTTTCTACTCATCCCTGGTATTGCGGAGGGCCGAAAATAGAAAAAAAAGGTCCTGAAAAGATTATAATCTACGGAGGGTTTTTTACCACCTGTGATTTAGACT
Organism: uncultured bacterium; assembly: GCA_965371605.1. Taxonomy (GTDB): domain Bacteria; phylum CBDUZB01; class JAGLHV01; order JAGLHV01; family JAGLHV01; genus JAGLHV01. Next base: position 3,713 of record CBDUZB010000032.1, on the reverse strand, counting down.
CACCGCATTATTCTTTACGTAGCAAGAAAATCATTATTTATCCCGAAAAGAAAATTGTTGCTTATAATGTACTTTTTTATGTGGGTAAAGTGCCGATTTTATATTTACCTTTTTATATTCAGTCATTAAAAAAACGAAAATATAAAATAGATATGCGTGTCGGTTCTAATACCGAACAAGGAACCTTTGTTAAAACTAAATTTGGTTATCCTTTAAGTTTATACACTTATGGAAAAGTTTATTTAGATTGGATGAGTGAAAAAGGTGTGGGAATTGGACTGGAATTTGATTATGATGTGCCGGAGGTGACAAAAGGTTCATTTTATGTTTATTATATTAAAGAAAAAGACACTGAAACTGAAAGATGGAATAGTCGGTTTTCTCATTGGCATAAGATTAATCAATCTTTAACCGGGACAGCTAATTTAAATTTTATGAGTGACCGCTTGTTTAATGATAAATATAAATTTATTGATAGTCCCAGTGAGATTGTATCCGATGAGGGGGACTTTTTTAATTATGGGTATAACGAAGCGAGGGTAAATGAAGAGTTAAAGTCACATGTATCTTTAACCTTAAACAGAGATGTGTATCAGGCTACAATTGCAATGAAGAGGAAAGACCATTGGGAAGATGATTCTTTTGAAAAAGAATATGTCTATTCCCCGGAGTTTAGTTTGTCTTGTTTTCCCCGGAAATTGATTTCAATAAAAGACATCCCTCTTTACTGGAGAGGTTCTTTAAATGCTCAAAACTATTATACTGCTGAAATGGGGCAATACTTGTTTTCTACCGATGCAAAGCTGGGTTTAACCAGTGGATTTCCTTTAAATAAATATATGAGGTTAACCCCTGAAATAGATTTTCATCAATTTCTGGAAGATGGACGTCATCATAATCAGTATGATACCAGAACTAATTTAAGAATCCATCCTGTCTGGTGGCTGGATATGGATGTGATTTATGATTTGGAAGATACATTATACAAAAAAGACGGGTATTCTCAAAACATAGAACCCTTGGACAAATTATCGAACAGGAATTTATTCAGATTTAATTCTTATACTAATTTTATTATTAGTACAGGATACAATTTTAGAGGGATATTGGATGGCAAAATGGATAATTTAATAGCTGAGTTGCAATTTATTTCTCCTCAAAAAGAAAGTTACCTTAAAAAAGTTTATTTTAAAAATGTTTATGATATAAATGAAGGAGAAAATCATTCTTTACAGGGAGAATTTTTATGGGAAAAGAATGAGAAATGGTATATTAAAGAACGGTTTAATTATTTGTCTTACAATTTAAATATGATAGATGTAAATACGGGGATAGGATTTTGGTTGATTCCCAAAAAATTAAAATTGGAGGGGAATTTACGATATGATTTATGTTTTAGTGAAATAAATGTTTCAAAACCAACTGAAAAGGAAATTATTATCTGGAAGGATTTACATTGTTGGGAGGCATGGGTTTCCTGGAAAAAAAGAGCGTACGATGAAGAAATCTGGCTTATGTTAAATCTTAAAGTTTTTCCGAACCGAAAAATAGGCGTACATCATAATGTTGAACAAAATGAGTGGGATTTTAGAACAAAAAGTTATTAAAATATAGGTGAACAAAATTTATTTGCAATTTTAAAGGCTTTTTGTTACAATTAAAAATTGTTAATATGGAATGAAATTTACAACTATTTTAATAGAGGAGGATAGATAATAGTGGAAGAAGAGATTGATTTAAGGGATTATTTAAATGTGATTAAAAAAAGATGGAAGATTATTTTAGGTGTACTTTTAAGTAGTGTTATAATTAGTGTGATGGTTTCTTTTTCTTTGCCTAAAGTATATGAAGTGAGATTAATGATTAGGATTGGTAAGGCAAGAGATGAATTGTTGGAAACAGGAAAGACTGTTATAAAAGTTTTTGAAACAAAGTCAATTTTAAGTGATGTAGTCAAAAGACTTAATTTGCCGGAAACAGAAAAAGAAATTGGAAGAATAAGCGGTAAAATTTATATTTCAGAATCCGGGGATATTTTAGAGATAAAAGGAAGGGGAGGTATTCCTCAGAAAGCAATGAATTTGTCTACTGCTGTAGCAGATGTTATTCTGGAAAGGCACAAACATTTTTTTAATAGAGGCCAAAAAATTTTAAAAAAATATATTTTAAGGATGGAAAAACAACTGGTTGAAATAGAAAAAGATATTGAAAAATTAAGAAGAAAAATAAAACAGAACGAATCAACAACTTCTGAAGGGAAAGCTTACATTGTATATGGATACATGGATAGTCTGCAAAAAAGTTTGGATCGTTATAATACTTTAGGAATGGAATTAAGTGAAAAACGGATGGAGGAGTCCTATGTCACAATACCTACTTGTATAATAGTTCCTCCAATGATGTCTAATGTTCCCATATTACCCAGGAAAAAAATAAATGTTTTAATTGCTGCTTTTGTTGGGTTGATTTTAGGATTATTAATAGCATCTTTTCTTGAATATCTTGAACAACCCGAAAATAAAAATTAATTATGTGAAAATATAATTTTTTGTAGTCGCAAACTTTAGTTTGCGTAAAGAAAATGATAATAACCAATAATAAAGTATTTACAATAAAGTGGGAATTATAAAATAAATGGAGAGGATATCTAATGAAAGCTTTAGTTTTAAGTGGAGGGAAGGGAACCCGTTTACGGCCCATTACCCATACCAATGCCAAACAACTTGTTCCCATAGCTAACAAGCCGATTCTCTTTTATGCCATAGAATCGATAAAGGAAGCAGGGATTAAAGATATTGGGGTGGTAGTGGGTGATACCAAAGAAGAAATCAAGACAGCGTTAGGAGATGGTTCTAAATGGGGGGTAAAAATAACCTATATTGAACAGGAAGCACCACTGGGATTAGCTCATGCAGTAAAGATTTCCAGGGATTTTATTGGTGACGATGATTTTGTTATGTTTCTGGGAGATAATTTAATCAAAGACGGTATAGTTTCTTTAGTTGATAGATTCAGAGAGACTCATTCTGCTTCGCAAATTTTATTGGCTCGGGTTGCTCATCCGGAACAATTTGGAGTAGCGGAATTGAAAGAAGGAAAAGTGTTAAAACTTGTGGAAAAACCTGAAAATCCTCAAAGTGATTTAGCCTTGGTTGGAGTATATATGTTTGATAAATCGATTTTCGAGGCAGTGAAAAACATTAAACCGTCCCGGCGGGGGGAGTTAGAAATTACCGATGCGATTCAATATTTAATCGACCATAAATTTACTGTTCATCCGCATATTATTGACGGCTGGTGGAAAGATACGGGCAAATTGGAAGATATATTGGAGGCGAATAGAATAATCTTAGATGCTTTGTCCAAAAAGATAGAAGGTAAAATAGACAAAAATTCTAAAATATATGGTAAAGTTGTAATAGAACAGGGGGCGGAGATAATTGATAGCGTAATCCGGGGACCGGTAATTATTGGAGAAAACTCAAAAATTGTTCGTTCTTATGTGGGTCCCTTTAGTTCTGTTTATTATGATGTAACAATAGAAAACAGTGAAGTAGAACACAGTATAATTTTACAAAAGAGTAAAATAAAAGATATAAAAAGAATCGAAGATAGTTTGATCGGACAAAATGTGGAGATTTTAAAATCTAAAACCAAGCCAATAGCTTACCGGATAATGGTAGGAGATGGGTCAAGAGTGGAAGTGATATAAA
>CBDUZB010000031.1:0-13087 GCA_965371605.1 uncultured bacterium | reverse complement strand
ACAGGAAATCCGGCTTTAAAATCCGATGTTTTTACTTCTGTTGATTCTTTTGGTTCGACAGAAGTGATGAGCATTCAGGGGACGGTAAATAAAACAATGTTTTTACTTTTACTTACCCTGATTAGTGCTTCCTGGGTGTGGGGTAATGCAGTCCGGTGGACACCTTTTATGTTCCCCCTGGCTATTGGAGGATTTATCGTTGCTTTGATAACAATCTTTAAAAAAGAATGGGCAATGATAACTGCACCCGTTTATGCGGTGGTAGAGGGATTGTTTTTAGGGGTAATCTCTGCTTTTATGGAGCGAGTATATCCGGGGATAGTTATTCAGGCGGTAGCTTTAACCTTTGGGACATTATTTTGTTTGCTTATTGCTTATAAATCAAAGTTGATTGAAGTTACTGATAATTTTAGGCTTGGTGTAGTATCAGCAACAGGAGCTATAGCGTTAATATATTTTGCTACCATTATTTTGGGTTTTTTTGGTGTTCGAATGCCGTTTATCCACGAAAGTGGAATTATTGGGATTGGATTTAGTTTGTTTGTAGTGGTTATTGCTTCTCTCAATTTGGTGCTTGATTTTGATTTTATTGAAAAGGGAGCGGAATCAAATGCACCTAAATATATGGAATGGTATGCAGCATTTGGATTAATGGTTACTCTTATCTGGCTTTATCTTGAAATGTTGAGATTGTTAAGTAAGATGAGAAGAAGATAAAAACATTTAAGATTGTGTCAAATTTAAAGGAAGGAGAGAATATTAATGAAAACAAAATTAATTTTTATCTCGACAATTTTTTTTATGGCCGTAATTATTAATGGTTGCACTAAAAGTGGAGAAATAACCGGAAAAACGGAAAAGGAAATAGAAGCAATGTGTGCCGTTCAAAATGCACCGGAAGCAGCTATGCCCTCACCGATTGACGAAAGCCGGTAGGTAGTATATAAAATAATTTAGCAAAAAGGAGAAGTAAAACAAAATAATGGGTTATCGAATTTTACATGTTAATACGGCAAAAAATTGGAGGGGTGGAGAACAACAGGTAGTTTATCTGGTTGAAGGATTACAATCAAGAGGGCATAGTAATTTTGTTGTTTGTCAGCCAAAAAGTGTTTTAGAGGAAAAAGTGTCTTCCCTGAAAATACCTGTTTTTCCCTTGTTAATGAGAGGAGAGTGGGATTTAATTGCGGCTATTAAATTAGCAAGGATTATAAAAAAAAATAATATTCAGATTCTTCACTTGCACACTGCCCATGCTCATACATTAGGATTATTTGCCGCAAAATTTAACCCCGCCTGCAAAGTAATTGTATCCCGACGGGTTGATTTTCATATTCGTTCCCGATTTAAATATAATAGAAGGGGAATTGATAAAATAATTACCGTTAGTGAAAGAATCAGGCAGGTACTGATAGAAGATAAAATAAAGTCAGATAAAATTGTTGCTGTACATAGCGGGGTTGATTTAGAAAGATTCAATAAAATTAAAACTAATGATTATTTTTATAAAGAATTTGATCTGGATAGAAATGTTCCTGTAGTAGGAATTGTGGCTGCGTTAGCTCCTCATAAAGATCATCATAATTTTTTATATGCAGCAAAGATGGTGAAAAAGAATTATCCTCAAGCAAAATTTCTAATCGTAGGGGAAGGTACGTTAGAAAATGAATTAAAAGTATTAACCCAAAGGCTGGGATTGGAAAAAGAGGTGGTTTTTACCGGATTTAGAAAGGATTCTTTAGAAATTATATCAACCTTTGATGTTTTTGTTTTAAGTTCTTGCCTGGAAGGGATGGGCAGTGTTTTGCTGGAGGCAATGGCTTTGGCTAAACCTATTGTTGCCACCAGAACCGGTGGTATCCCTGAAGTTGTTTTAAACGGGGTAACCGGCATTCTTGTCCCTCCCAAAAATTCAGGGGAATTAGCCGATGGAATTATACAACTACTTAAAGATAATATTTTAGCGAAAGAGATGGGAATAAAGGGAAAAGAAAGAGTAGAAGATTTTAGCAAAGAGAAAATGGTAGAAAAAACCGAAAAGATATATAAAGAAATATTGAAATAAAAAGTTTAATGTATGTGTAATTGTCAAGGATGAAAATAAAAAGTTAAAAAAACAAAATAGATTAGGTATTGTTTTATCTATTAAAAAATAGTAAAATAAATTATCATATTAGTTAATATCGTAGGTCAAAATAAAATGATAAAAACCAAGAAAAAGTATAAATAAAAACGCAGGCTAAAGCCCGCGGCTACCAAAAAATAAAACATTTTTGATATTACCTTAATATGGGAAAGGAACAAATTATGCAAGAACATTCTTTTGATGCTGTTATTTTTGATCTGGATGGTGTTGTTACTAAAACAGCTATTTTACATTCTAAAGCATGGAAAGCAACTTTTGACCAATATTTGAAACAAAGAGAAAAAAAACACAACATTCCTTTTCGCGAGTTTACCCATGAGGACGATTATCTTCCTTTTGTTGATGGGAAACCTAAATATGAAGGGGTTAAAGGTTTTTTTGAATCACGCAAGATTAATCTTCCCTTTGGTGATCCGTCTGATACCCCTGACAAAGAAACAATTTGTGGGATTGGAAACAAAAAAAATGGCCTATTCCATCAATTGCTTAAAGAGAAAGGTGCGGAAGTTTATCCGACTACCGTCCAGCTTATAAAAACTTTAAAGGAGTTAGGTATTCGGGTAGGGGTTGCCTCATCTTCAAGAAATTGTGAAGTTATTTTGGAAACCGCAGGTTTGGAAAAACTGTTTGAAACAAGGGTTGACGGAGTAGTTTCTGTTCAACTCAAACTTAAAGGTAAACCGGAAGGGGATATTTTTGTTACGGCGGCACAAAATTTAGGTGCTGTTCCGGCTAGAGCGGTTGTTGTGGAGGATGCTATCTCGGGAATTCAGGCAGGAAGAAACGGAGGATTCGGATTGGTTATTGGGGTTGCCAGAAACAATAATGAATCTGAGCTTATTGAAGCCGGAGCAGACATTGTTGTTTCTGATTTGGCGCAAATAAGCATCGAATATATCGAAAAGTGGTTTCATCGCAAACCGCTGTCCGTACCTTCATTTTTAGATGGTGCTGAAAAGATAACCGATATGTCCCCGGTGAATACAGCAGGGGAAAAATCTATAATTATTAATCCTCACTATAATCAAAATAATATATCAACCCTTTTTAACAAAAAAAAAGTTATGTTCCTGGATTATGACGGCACGTTGACTCCTATTGTAGAACGGCCGGAACTAGCGGTTCTGTCCCCGGAAATGAAAACGGCGGTAAAGCATCTTACTGAAAAACATACTGTTGCTATTGTTAGCGGAAGAATGAGAGAAGATGTAGAAAAACTTGTGGGAATTAAGGGGATTTTTTATGCAGGAAGTCATGGTTTTGATATTATGGGGCCCGGTTTTTCTATGATGCATCCCCAAGCTGAAAAAATTGTACCGGTTATTTCTCAAGTAATTAAAGAACTTTCTCAAAAATTGGAGGATATACCGAATATAATAATTGAAAAAAAGAAGTTTAGTGTGGCTGTGCATTATCGTTTAGTTGCTCAACAGTATTTGTCCCGAATTAGTGCAGCTGTTAATGAAATAATTCAAGAGAAAAAAGAACTTCGATTAATGAGCGGGAAAAAAGTTTTTGAAATTTTACCTAATATTGATTGGGATAAAGGTAAAGCAGTACGATGGATTATGAATGCTTTAGAAGTTTCCTGGCAGGATGTTTGTGTGGTTTATATAGGCGACGATGTTACCGATGAATATGCTTTTAGAACACTGCGGACAAGAGGGTTTGGTTTTTTAGTTTCTAATGAATCTAAAGAATCAGCTGCGGATTTTAGACTATCTTCAACAGAAGAAGTAAAAAAATTGTTTGAGAAGGTTGTTGCTGATGCCTGAAAAAGGGAATGAAGATATTAGTAAATTTTTTACCTGGAAGTTGTCTTACAACCGCTTTCAGCCCGTGCAGGAGGGCTTGAGAGAAGCACTTTGTACCCTGGGTAATGGTTATTTAGGGGTCAGGGGAGCTATTAATGAATCTTCCGCTTCCAGGATACATTATCCGGGTACTTACATTGCCGGAGTTTATAATGAGTTGCCTACCCTTATTGCCGGGAAAAAAATATTAAACGAAGATTTTGTGAATTGTCCCAACTGGTTACCTTTAACTTTCAGGACAGAAAAAGGGAATTGGGTTTCTTTTTCCACCAGTAAAATTCTTTTTTATCATCAACAACTTGATTTTCGCCAGGGGGTTCTTATTAGAAAAGTTCGGCTTCAGGATGATAACGGACAAATAACCACCATTGAAACAGAAAGGATTGTTCATCTGGTAGATCCTCATTGTGCCGCAATTAAATATACCATTATTCCGGAAAATTACGAAGGGTTCATAACTATAAAATCAGCACTTGATGGGACGGTACAAAATACCGGCGTTGCCCGTTATCGACAATTAAACTCTAAACATTTGATGCCTTCCTCTTTGGGGAGCTTTGATAATAACGGGGTTTATCTGGCAATGAAAACTACTCAAGTAAATATTGAAATCTGCCAGGCAGCAAAGGTTCTGATATCTATTAACGGTAAAAAAGTTAAATCAGTAAATAAAGTTTTGACTAAAAAAAAGGAAAAAATTGAGCAGGAATTTAAAGTATTTGTACGTAAACAGCAACGCTGTAAAATTGAAAAAATTGTTGGTATTTATACTTCCAAAGATAAAGATGTGAGCAATCCTCTTTCTTCCGCTATTAATTTAGTAAAAAAATCGCCTGGATTTAACCCTCTTTTTGAAACTCATCAATGTGCATGGAAAGAGTTGTGGAAAAAATTTGATATTCAAATTGAGGGCGATGCCTTTTCCCAAAAAGCACTAAGGCTGCATATTTTCCATTTATTGCAAACAGCCTCTATTCATAACACTAAGATTGATGCCGGACTTCCGGCCAGAGGGTTACATGGAGAAGCTTATCGCGGGCATGTTTTTTGGGATGAGCTTTTTGTTATGTCTTTTTTTGATTTCCATAGTCCGGAAATATCAAAAGCATTACTTTTATATAGATACCGGCGACTTATACCCGCCAGGAAATCTGCGAAAAAAAGCGGATATAAGGGAGCAATGTTTCCCTGGCAGAGCGGTTCTGACGGCAAGGAAAAAACTCAGTCCATTCATTTGAATCCAATGTCAGGTAAATGGGGGCCGGATAATACTTATGTGCAAAGGCATGTTTCCTTTGCTATTGCTTATAATGTATGGCAATATTGGAAAAAATCTAACGACCTGGATTTTCTTATAGATTATGGGGCTGAGATGTTACTGTCAATTGCCCAATTTGGAGCCAGTCTTGCCCAATATGATGTTGAAGATGGTAGATATCATACCCATGGTCTTATGGGGCCTGATGAATTTCACGAAAAAGTTTCTAATTCACAAAAACCCGGATTTAAAGACAATGCTTATACTAATTTATTAATTGTGAGGACATTACTTAAAGCGAAAGAAGTTATTGCTATTTTACCTCCACAGCATCGAACCCGAATAATTAAGAAATTGAAATTTGATCAAATGGAATTACTGCGATGGAAAGATATCACCCGCAAGATGAATATAATTATCAATAAGGAAGGCATTATTGGTCAGTTTGACGGATATTTTAAATTAAAAGAATTAAATTGGGATGCTTACAGGAGAAAATATGATAAAATAGAACGGATGGATCGGATTTTAAAAGCAGAAGGAAAATCACCAAACGACTATAAGGCAGCCAAACAAGCGGATGTTTTGATGATCTTTTACTTATTTCCTTTATTTGAAATAAAAGATTTGTTTCATCGGTTAGGATACAGGTTTGATCGGTATATTTTGAAAAGAAATTATGAATATTATGTAAAAAGAACTTCCCATGGTTCAAGTTTGAGTAAAGTCGTTCACTGTTACATTGCTTATTTATTAGGAAGGTCAAAAGAAGGATGGCAGTGGTTTTCCGGTGTTCTCAAATCAGACATTTATGATGTTCAGGGAGGAACAACTGTTGAGGGTATTCACACAGGGATAATGGGTGGTTCCATTGATATGGTGGTAAGGGGATTTGCCGGAGTATATATGGGTGAAGAGATAATTAATATTACTCCTAATCTTCCTCTTAATTGGCAAAGTCTCAGATTTAAATTTTGTTATAAAGGGACTTGGTTTTCTTTATTTATAACTAAAGAACAAATTACAATTTTTATATCCGGGTCTCCATCAAAATTACTTACGGTTCCCGTTAAAATTCATGGAAAATTATATCATTTCCTTTTTAGAAAAAAATACACTATTTCTCTTGAAAAAAATATTAAGGGGAAAGGAAATTTAAAAATGACACAAAAAAGGATATTAATTGTTGATGGGAATATTACTCAAACGGAAATACTAAAAACAAGATTACAGGCTATGGGTTATTTAATAGATTGTGCCCACACAGGTAAAGAAGCTTTAGATATTTTAGAAACCAAATGGGTGGATTTAATTATATCTGCTATTGTTTTTCAAGGAGGAATGAACGGTTTTCAATTTTTTGAAGAAATAAAAAAGAGGAAACGGCTTTCAAAAATACCTATTGCTATGCAAAGCAGTAAAGCTGCAATGAAAAAAACATTTGAAATGATGGGGGCAGACATTTTTTTTGTTAAACCGTATTCTATAGATTTATTTTTAAATGAAGTTAAAAATATTTTGGCAAGTAAAGCTGATTCTCCAAATCCGCTTGAGGCGGAGCAGACAAGTAAATCAGGCGACTATAGTGAAAAAAAATAAGATATTTTGTAAAGGGGGTTTTTCAAATGACAAAAAACACAAAATTCAGATTAAAAGATTTAACCAAGAAATTAAAAGCAATTAAAGCAGAAGATATTATGACTAAAAAAGTTATTACCACTACGGAAAATACAACTTTAGCTGATATTGCTGAAATTATGATTAAAGAAAAAATAAATGGGATACCGGTAATAGGAAAAAAAGGTAAAATAATTGGTTTAATTACTAACACTGATCTTTTTCTGGTGATGGATATGATAAAGTCAGGAGAGGTTATAAAAAATGGAATGGAACCAATTTCTAATCCAACGGTAAAGTTTGCTATGTCCACTGAGGTTATTAAGATAAAAAAAGACACAACCCTTGATGAAATTCTTACCTTAATGAAATACAAAAATGCACATACTTTTCCTGTTTTTGAAGGGAGTAAAATGGTTGGAGTAATTGGAAGACGCGATGTTTTTAAGAATTTTTACGCGATAGAAAAGGATTTGTATCTATAAAAAAAAATAGTTATAAGTTAGTCTGGTAAGTCAATTTTTTTAGGAGAAAAAAATGAAAACATCAGCAAAAATAATACTAACAATAGTTTTTTGCTCTATTGTTTGTTCATCTGCTCAGGCAAAAACCGGCATAAAAGAATCCATAGTAAAGATATATACTGTTTGCAACCGGTATAACTATTATGAGCCATGGCAGATGCGTGGTCAAAGAAGGGGAACCGGTTCAGGGTGTATTATTTCCGGCAACAGAATATTAACCAATGCCCATGTAATTGCGGACCAAACCTTTGTTCAGGTAAAACGAGCAGGGCAATCAAAGAAATATACGGCAGAGGTGGAAATAGTAGCTCACGAATGCGACCTTGCCATTTTGAAGGTGAAAGATGATTCTTTTTTTACCGGGGTTAGCCCACTTCAGATTGGAAAATTAGCGGAGGTGCGGGATAAAATTGCAGTGTTTGGTTTTCCGGTAGGAGGTGATGAATTGTGTATAACGGAAGGAGTGGTTTCCCGCGTAGAACATTGTGCATATACTCATAGTAAAGCTTATTTATTAAGCTGTCAAATTGATGCTCCCATTAATCCGGGAAATAGCGGGGGGCCGGTAGTTAAGGACAATAAAATAATCGGAATAGCTTTTCAGGCAGGTGGGGGTGAAAATATCGGATATATGGTTCCGGCTCCGCTTATTAATCATTTTTTGCAGGACATAAAAGATAATAAATACGATGGGATTCCGGATATTGGTATTTCTTATCAAAAAATGGAAAATTCCGATCTCAGATTAAAATATAATATGAGCTCTAATCAGACAGGTTTGTTGCTAAATAAGATTTATCCCGGTTCTTCTGCCGGAGGAATATTAAAATCAGGGGATGTAATTCTTTCCGTAGATGATAAAAATATTGCGAATGACGGAACAATAGAATTTAGAGAAAATGAAAGAACTCTTTTTTTATATGTAATTCAAAATAAATATATTAATGATTTTATCAAATTTAAAATTCTGAGAAATAATAAAATTGTTAATGCAAAAATAAAATTAACTAATTCGGTAAATTTTTGGCGGTTAGTACCGCATGAGCAGTATGACATCGTTCCTACCTATTATATTATCGGAGGGCTGGTGTTTGAACCGTTAACATTAGATTTTTTGAACGAATGGGGTGGGGATTGGAATAATGATGCCCTTAAGAATTTAATCAACTATTATTATCATGGAGAAATATCGCCCGAACGGAAAGAAATAGTTATCCTTGTGCAGGTTTTAGCCGATGAAATTAATACAGGCTATCATGATTGGAAATATAATGTGATTTCTTATGTTAATGGTCAAAAGATATCTACCATAAAGGATTTAGTGAGAGCATTTGAAGATTATAAAGGAGAGTACCATACAATAGTAGATGAGCGCGGGTATAAAATAGTTTTAAATAAAAATAAAGTTGATCAGAATAATAAGAAAATTTTAGAAAAGTATAAAATCAATTTTGACCGGTCGGAAGATTTAAAAATAAAGAGTAAATATTCTGATATTACCTCTCAGGAACTTATGCAAAAAGTTGAGCGTAAAGAAAAATTTGTTTTACTTGATGTGCGTACCAAAGAAGAATATATCCAAGGACATATAAAGGGAAGTATCTTTATCCCCCATACTAATATCAAAACAGAATATAAAAAATTGGGATGTAAGTGCCATGAAATCATTGTCTATTGTCAAATAGGGGAAAAAAGTCGTTTAGCCGGTGAATCATTGGCTAAACTGGGTTTTGGAAAAGTTATAAATCTGCTTGGTGGAATTACATCATGGGAAAAAGTGAGTGGGGAATTAATATCCGTAAAAAAATAAAATTACCGAAGGAGTGAGTTGTGACTGGCGGAATGGCAAAAATTAGATTGTTTTTGTATACATATAATTCGGAAGAAGACGGAAATACAAAATTAAAGTATCCTTTTAAAATATATGTTGATGGCAGGTTAGTTTTTGATAGAGTTTTAATCCAATCAATAAAAGATGATTCTGAGCCGATAATAAATGTGAGCACGGGAAAATATCATACTATAACTGTAGAATTAAAAGGTACTGATGTTATAAAAAAAACTGAACAAAAATTCAATAAAAATACGGTATTAGCAGTGTTTTGTGATTTAAAGGCTAAAGATTTAATTGTTAAAACTCTGCAGGATAAAATAAAAGTTAAGATTGATTTTCTAAATGAATCATATTTTCAACTCGGAGATTCTTTTAAAATATTTATTGACGATGATTTGGTTTTTGATAAGATTTCATTCGGCAGAAATTTAAACAATGGAACACAACAACATTCTTCTCCTCCTCGACTGACATTAGAACTAACAGAAGGGATGCATTCTATAATCCTAAAATCAAAAAAAAACATCCTTATCGGGAAAGTAGAACAAATATTCAAAGAAAGCGGCACGCTGCATATTTCTTGTAAGCAGAATGACAACGAAGATAACAAAAAAGATTTGATATTCAATTTTGATTAAAAAATAAATTATTTTCTATCTTTTCGCATTCCCTGGTCAAGTCAGAGGGCATGCCTGAAGACTGGAGCATAAGTGTAATTTCAGAGCTTGCTCTGGGGAATGACAATAATAATATATGAGAATTACCGATGGGTGGGGGAAAAAAGTAAAAAAGCTGTTTTGCAAAAGGTTAAATTTATTAATAAAACGGAGAAATAAAAAATGCAAGTGAAAAAAGGCAGATTATTTATGGGAAGATTTAAATCAAAAGTAGACCTTTTATTTTCCTTGACTGAATTTTGTAAAGAAAAAAATATACGCTTAGGCACTTTTTCCGTTATCGGGGCTTTAACTCAGGTAAAGTTAGGATATTATGACCAGGACAATAAAAAATATACCGGATGTGTAAGTTTAAATAAAAAATTGGAAATAACAACATGTGTAGGGAATATATCTTTGAAGGATTCGGAGATTTTTGTTCATGCCCATATAACCTTAGCGGATCATCAGGGGCAATGTTGCGGAGGGCATCTTATGCCCGAATCCGTCGTATTTGCCGCCGAATATTATATTCAGGAACTTGTCGGAGGAAAATTAGAAAGAAAAAATGACTTTGAAACAGGGTTAAGTTTATGGTAAATAATAAAAAGCAGAGGGCTCGGTGAACAGGAAGAATGTTTTAATTGTTTTGGCGGCGGTTTCTTTTTTAAGTGCTTGTAAGGGAGAAACGAATAAAATGAAGGAATTTGATACGAATGAAAAGGCAGTTTTTGCTCAAGCCAGAGAAGAAATGCTCGAAACCCAGATAAAGCGTAGGGGGGTTAAAGACGAACGGGTGCTGGAAGCAATGTTTAAGGTTGAAAGGCATAGATTTGTTCCTCAAAGTGCACAGAAGTTTGCTTATGATGATTATCCCCTGCCAATCGGAGAAGAACAAACTATTTCTCAGCCGTATATAGTGGCTTTAATGACCGAATTATTACAATTAAAAGGTAGCGAAAAGGTTTTAGAAATTGGAACCGGTTCCGGATATCAGGCGGCTATATTAGCGGAATTAGCCAAAGAAGTTTATACCATTGAAATATTAGAGCCATTAGCTATAAGTGCAGAAAAAACACTTAGGGAACTGAATTACAGTAATATCATCGTAAAATGTGGAGATGGGTATCTGGGCTGGGAAGAATATGCTCCTTTTGATGGCATTATTGTTACCTGTGCTCCACCCTATATTCCTCAACCTTTAATTGAACAGTTAGCCGAAGGAGGAAGGATGGTTATTCCGGTAGGGGTATACTATCAGGAATTAAAATTATTGGAAAAAATAAAAGGAAAAATAAAAACCACCAATATCATCCCGGTCAGATTCGTACCAATGACCAGGGAAAGTGATGAAAATAATTAATCAATAAAGGAGAAAGTCAATTTAAATGTCTAAAGAAAAAATTTTAGTTGTTGAGGATGATAAGAATCTTTCCAAACTTATCAAGTATAATATGGAAAAGGCCGGTTTTGACTGTGAAGCAGTTCCAACCGGTGAAATTGCATTAAAAACCTTAGACAAACAACCCGTTGATTTAGTTATACTGGATATAATGCTTCCTAAGATGGATGGACTTCAGGTTTGTAAACAACTAAAACAGGATAAAAAATTAGCTGTCATTCCCATCATTATGTTAACCGCTAAAGGTGAAGAAATCGATAGGATTGTCGGGTTTGAGTTAGGGGCGGATGATTATATAGTTAAGCCGTTTAGTGTGCGGGAATTAATTTTGAGAATAAAAGCAATTCTGAAACGAAACAAAAAAGAAAAAATTCCCCAGAACATATTAACTGCGGATAAGTTGACCATTGACATTTCCCGGCATAAAGTAATTGCTCATAAAAAAGAGATAGAATTAACCCTCATAGAATTCAAACTTTTGGTTCTTCTTGTGCAAAGAAAAGGCAGGGTTCAATCACGGGATAGTTTGTTAAATGATGTTTGGGATATATCCTCTGAGGTTACAACCCGCACTGTGGATACACACATTAAACGTCTACGACAAAAATTAGGGAGGGTGGGAGAGCTGATTGAAACGGTGAGAGGGGTAGGATATAGATTCGATGATGAAAAATAATTGTTTGAGAATTAATATTCATTATAAAATTACAATTATCTTTACTATAATTCTTGCCATTATCCTTTTTGGGATTTATTTGTGTCTGAATAGTAATTTAAAGTCCAATACCTACCAACGGATTAAAACAAATCTGCTTAAAGAAACTGCTTTATGCAAATCCTTTATAGAACAACACTATATTGAAAATATCCAATCTCAGCAATTAAATAGTTTTGTCAATAAGATCGGAAAGAATTTAAACTTACGGATTACCGTTATTGATTTAAAGGGGGTAGTTTTAGCTGATTCGGAACTGACCCGGGATATTCTGGGGAAAGTAGAAAATCATCTCTATCGGCCCGAGATTCAACAAGCTCTGCATTGCGGTATAGGAGAGAGCAGGCGTTTCAGTACCACGATAAAGCAAGATATGCTTTATATTGCTAATACTTTCGGCCAAAATAAAGCAGAGGGCATAATAAGATTGTCAATGCCGCTTTCCGAAATTGAATTAATATCCAATCATTTGAAAAAAATATTGAAGTTTTCACTTTTATTTGCTTTTTTCGTGGCAATTATTATTAGTTTTGTTGCCTCTATATTTATTTCCCAACCAATAAAAAAAATGTCTTTATTGGCCCAAAACGTAGCTAAAGGTGATTTTTCTAAAAGAGTTTTAAAATCAACAAATGATGAGTTAGGAGACCTGGCTAATGCCTTTAATTATATGACAGAACAAATTAAACTAAAAATTAATGAAATTAACTTAAGTAAATCAAGATTTGAAGCGATTATTTTAAGTATGTTTGAGGGAGTAATGGTTGTTGATATAAAGGGAAGAATTTTATTAATGAACCGGACACTAAGGGATTTATTGCAAATTAAAGAGGGATTCGTAAATAAAAAACCACTGGAAGCACTACGTAACATTGAAATTCAGGAAATCGTTGATAATGTTCTGAAATTAAAACAAGGGGTTGAATCCTGTGAAATATCTGTTTTGTTCCCGGAAGAAAAAAAATTATTGGTTAATGCGGCACCGGTTGTTCGTGAAAGTGAGACAGAAGGGGCGGTTTTAGTCTTTCATGATATAACCAATTTACGAAAGTTGGAGGAAATCCGTAAGGATTTTGTAGCTAATGTTTCTCATGAATTAAGAACGCCTATTTCCAGTATAA
>CBDUZB010000030.1:0-13169 GCA_965371605.1 uncultured bacterium | reverse complement strand
CTTTATTCCGTTGTCTATGGACTATCGACTGTGGACTATGGACTATTTTGTTTTTGCGTGCCCACAGGGTAAAATTATGCGTAAGAGAGAAAAACATATTTTGCCTTCATTTTCCCTGTTTTAACTTCAAAATCCTGTGCAACACAAACATGGTTTACATTTTAACCCGGGGACATCGTTTATGCCATATATTGTCATAAACGCAAAAAGACAAATCCAAAGTTTAAAAATTTACTTTTTTTATTCGAGCCAGAGATTGTTTCAATCTATCTTCTTCTACCGTTAAAGCAAATCGGACATAACCTTCCCCGGAGGGACCAAAACCTTTTCCCGGAGTGCAAATAATTCCTGCCTCTTCCAATAATTTCGTCGCACATCGGGTAGAAGAACAACCACCCGGAGCCTTCGTCCAAACATAAAAAGTAGCTTGCGGCATTCTTACCTGCCACCCCAATCCTATTAAACCTTCCACCAAAATATCCCGCCGTCTTTTATACATCTGTCTTGTTTTTTCTACCGCCTCCTGAGAATCTTCCAACGCGCTCATTCCGGCTACCTGAATACAGTCAAAAACCCCGGAATCAAAATTATCCTTCACCTGAGATAAACCTTTGATCAGTTTTTCATTACCGACAACAAATCCTATTCTCCATCCGGTCATATTATAAGTTTTAGATAAAGAATGAAACTCAACTCCAACTTCTTTTGCCCCTTCAACTTCTAAAAAACTAATCGGTTTTTCCCCTTCAAAATAAATTTCGGAATAAGCAGCATCATGCACTACAATAATTCCATTTTTATCAGCAAAACGAACAACCTCTTCGAAAAAATTTTTATCGGCAACGGCAGCAGTAGGATTATTGGGATAGTTAAGAAAAAGCAACTTTGCTTTTTCCCGTATTGCTTGTGGAACGGAAGAAAAATCGGGCAGGAAATTGTTTTTTTCCAGGAGTGGTAAATAATAAGGAGTTCCTCCGGCAAAAATAGTGCTGCTTGTATATACAGGGTAAGCCGGCTCCGGAATGAGCACTACATCCCCCGGATTTATAAAGGCAAGAGGAAAATGGCCAATCCCTTCTTTGGAACCAATTAAAGTGTAAATTTCTTTTTCAAAATTCATTTCTACACCAAAACGCTTTTTATACCAACAAGCTGATACCTGCCTAAATTGTTCCAGACCTGTACCCATAGGATAGTGATGATACTGGGAATTATCCAGGGCTTTTTTCATTGCTTCAACAATATGAGTAAATGTGGGCTGGTCGGGATCCCCTATACCCAAATTGATAATATCCACTCCCCGTTTTATTAACTCCTTTTTTTTACGGTCAATCTCTACAAATAAATAACCCGGAAGTTGTTCTAACCGCCGGGCATAAGAAAAATTCAATTTCTCTTTTGTTTCTTTCTGTAACATTCTTTTATTTCTCCCCATCTTTTCTTTTCTCTGTTTTCTTAAATATTGACCAAATCCCCCAAATCAAAAAAAATAAAAAACCCAAAGCCGTTAAATTAGTAGTCCATCCATTAAATATTCCCTGTTCATGCCAGTACTCATAACCAAAATCAGCCAGATTCCTTTGCGTAAAAAGCACCAAAAAAAAGGGCTGGATTTTTTCCAATAAACCCCCCTTAAAAACTAATAACGACCAGAAAAGCCAGAAAAGAATAGAAATCCCAAACATAGTTAAAACAACCATCGCTCCAATATGAGCCGGGTCATACTGCAACTCATCTTCTTCTATGTCATCATCCAGGAATCCTGCAATAATGTCCAAAACCCGCAAAAATAAATTTTTCTTTTTTTCGAACATAAACATTTTCTCTATATCCACTAAACTAATTCTTTATTTCACTACATTTCTTAAAGTACCAATTTTTTCAATCACTACTTCTACGATATCCCCCGGATGCATCGGACCTATTCCCGATGGTGTTCCGGTCGCAATTACATCCCCCGGCAAAAGCGTCATCACCGAAGAAATAAAACTAACTATTTTTCCAACCTTAAAAACAAAATCACTCGTTCGGGAACATTGTTTTCTGTTCCCATTTAGATAAAGTTCAATTTTAAGGTCATCAGGATTAATATCACTAACAATACACGGCCCTATCGGAGCAAAAGTATCAAAAGCTTTAGCCCTTGTCCATTGAATGTCTTTTTGCTGTAAATCTCTGGCAGTGACGTCATTAAAACAAGTGTAACCCAAAATATATTCGTTTACTTTATCTGAATCTATATGAAAAGCTTGTTTTTTTATTACCACACCTAATTCTGCCTCATAATCGACCCTTTTGCTCATCTCAGGATAAATTATTTCTTCTTCCGGGCCAATTACTGCAGTAGAAGGTTTAATAAAAATTATCGGATTTTGAGGAACATCCATTCCTAATTCTTCTGCATGCTTACGATAATTTAACCCGACTGCAACTATTTTGCCGGGCTGACAGGGTGCAAGTAAACTTATTTCATTAAAATCGTATTTTTTATCTCTTAGTTTAAATTCTCCCCAAAAATCACCTTCTATTTCTTTTATTTTTTCTTCTTCCCATATCCCTTTTTTTTCTTCACCATGATAAGAAAATCTTACATATCTCATATTTTTTTTCTGCGTTTGTTATTTTTTGTTTGATATACCATTGATTTATTTTCCCAAACTTTCTAATTACCTAATCAAATAAATTTTTTATCTATTTTAAATTTAAAACATCCTCCATATTATATAAACCCTTAGGTTTACCCAATAACCACTTTGCCGCAAACAAAGCCCCGGAGGCAAAAGCATCCCGGCTATGAGCACGATGAATTAATTCTATCCGTTCCCCCTCTCCGGCAAAAAAAACAGTGTGTTCTCCTACCACATCCCCGGCACGCACCGCATGGACACCTATTTCTTCTTTTTTCCTGGCTCCAGGCATCCCTTCCCTTCCGCATACTTTAACTTTATTAATATCCCTTTTTAAATTCCGGGCAATAATTTCAGCAATTCGGTTAGCAGTACCGGAAGGAGCATCTTTTTTCTTATTGTGGTGTATCTCTAAAATTTCCACATCATAATCGCTAAGCACTTTAGCCACCTCCCCAACCAGATTAAAAAGAAGGTTTACACCTTTACTCATATTCGGGGCTAAAACACAAGGGATATCTTTAATAATCTCTTTCAATTCTTCTAACTCTCCGGAAGAAAAACCGGTAGTTCCAATTACCATTTTTTTATTCTCATTTGCCGCTATCCCGGCATGCTCAATACAAGATTTTGGATTAGTAAAATCAATTACAACGTCACCATCTTTTATCACGCTTCTTAAATTGTCCGTTAAACTTACATCTTCCGATATTTTTAGGCCCAACAAAGAATGTCCTTCAGCCTCAACCCCACCAGCAAGTTTTAATTCTTCATCTTTCATAGCAAGTTCAATTAATCTTTCTCCCATCCTTCCTTTTGCCCCACAAATAATTACTTTAACCATTTTTATCTCCGTAAATTTCCTTGATGCTATTAGTAAAATACTGCACAAATTATATAACACATAACAAGTTAATGTCAAACAAAATTTCGATTAAATAATATTCTTTTACTATTTATAAACTTATTTAGAAAGGATTAGAAAAATGAAGGCGAAATATGTTTTGACCGATATAGCAAATTTTAGCAAAAATAAGCGTAAAAAAATGAGTTTATTTGAGCAAACAAATTAAGTGGTGTCGAGATATTTTTCTGACTTTCAAAAAAAGATATATTGCAAAAAAAATCAAAGTTTGATAAAATGCCTTAGGATAAAAAAATGAAACCTGTAAAAAATATTGCCACCAACAGAGCTGCTCTACATAATTTTACTATCATAGAAAAATATGAAGCAGGCATAGTTTTAACCGGAGACGAAGTAAAATCGTTACGCACCGGTAAAATTAATCTGAAAGAGGGTTTTGCCCGTATTGAACACGGGGAACTGTTTTTATATAACATTCATATTTCCCCCTATTCTTTTGCTACGGATAAAAAAAAATATGATGCTACCCGCAAAAGGAAATTATTACTGCATAAAAAAGAAATTAATAAATTAATCGGAAAAGTTGTAGAACGCGGTTTTACACTTGTCCCCATACAGCTTTATTTCAACAAAAGAGGTTTAGCCAAAGTTTCTTTAGCCGTAGCTAAAGGAAAAAAACTTTATGACAAACGAGAAAGTTTGAAAAAACGCGATATGCAAAGAGAAACAGAAAAAGAAATTAAGATTAAACTCAAATAGCAAATATTAAAAAAGGCACAAAGGCAAGATAAAAGACAGTCCATAGTCCATAGTCCACAGTCGATAGTCCATAGATTACGGATAAAAACAAAGAATAAATTCAAAGAAGGAAAAGACAACAAAAAAAGGCACAAAGGCAAGATAAAAGACGGGACAACGGACAACAGTTGACAGATGACAGATAAAGAAAAAGACAGGCACAAAGGCATCAAGGCACAAAGGCACAAAGGCACAAAGGCACAAAGTTAAAAGATAAAAGACAGTCCATAGTCCACAGTCGATAGTCCATAGACAACAGATAAAAGACAGGCACAAAGTGAAAAGACAACAGACAAAAGACAAAAGACGAAAGACGAAGGACGAAACAGAGATAAAGATAAAAGACAGTTAAAAGACAGGCACAAAGGCACAGAAACTACAGTTATTAGTTATAAGTTTAAAAAAATTAAAAGACAAGAGACAAAAACAAAAACGACAACTACTACGACAGTTAAAAAACAGTTTAATTGGTTACATTGGTTTAGATTAGTTTTGCTGGAGTCCGCCTCAGGCGGAGGAGGATCTCGCCGGTCTTTAAGGCGAATTTTGGATTTAGAATTTTGGATCTGTTTGGGATTTTGGAATTGGGATTTGGAAATTGGAAATTCATTTTAATATTGGGGGTGAATAGGTTTCGACAGGGATAAAGGAGGCAGTTCCGGCAAGTCGAGGTCAGTCGAAGGCTCGTAAATCAATCGACTAATAATCATAATTGCTGACCAAAAGTTAGCTTTAGCCGCTTAATCGCGGCTACGCTTACCCTTTTTTTGCCTGCAAAAGAGGGATCAAGTGTCAACGAAGCGGGATAGTTTTAGTCTTTGCCTTTAAGACTAAAATGAAACTCTAAAAGGCTAATAGTTTATTAATCATGTCTGTGGGAGTAATAAACTATGAACTAAAACATAGACTAAACTTGTAGAAGGATTGTTTACTTGTTTCTGGACGCGGGTTCGATTCTAAAGGGTCGACTTCTAAAGTAATTTGGAATGAAAAAACCGGCTTACATCAAGGAAACCCTAATCCACCTAAAAGTGGAAGGGCAATCTTGAGGGGTTAATAGCCCTGCAGAGACTTCCTTCAAATCGAAGGAGATAGGAGGTAATATCGTTGATTATAAACTTAATCGACGATAAATCTATGCTTTCTATAATACGCCGGTCTCCCTTAATCTGCCTTACGCAGACTGGGATGAAGAAATAGTCCACACTATTTGGAAACAAGTAGGTATGTGTCCCGCCACCTCCACCATTTATAAATAAACCCATTCCAAACCCTCATTGGAATGGGTTTCCGTCAAAAAAAGGTTTTAAAAAATGGAAATGGCTTAAAAGGTGTTTAATATGTTTTCGAAATCTAAAATTATTTTGCCCCGTATTTTTTGAGTAAAGTTATCATTTTAGAATGTTTTTTAGTTCCTGCATAGTTTAATGCTGTCCAGCCATCGCCACTATTCCTTTTATTAACATTTGCTCCTTGCTTTATCAATAACTTTGCTACTTGTAAAGAATTATTCTCAGCAGCAAACATTAATACTGTTTGGCCATCATAATTCACTGCATTAACATCCGCGCCTTTTGCTATTAGTAATTTTGCTACTTCTAAAGAATTTTTCTCAGCAGCAAACATTAATACTGTTTTGCCAGCATAATTCACTGCATTAACATCCGCACCTTTTGCTATTAGTAATTTTGCTACTTCTAAAGATTTTTTGTCAACAGCAAACATTAACACCGTTTTTTCAAGATCATTTACTGCATTAACATCCGCTCCTTTCTCTATGAGTAATTTTGCTACTTCTAAAGAATTATTTTTAGCTGCACATATTAATGCTGTACAGTAACCCTTGCCCTTTGCCTCTAAATTTGCTCCTTTTTCTATTAGTAATTTTGCTATTTCTAAAGAATTATTTTCAGCCGCTTTCATTAATGCTGTCTGGTAAGAGTTACAAGAGTTACCCCTTATATTAACATTCGCCCCATTTTGTATCAGCAATTCTGCTACTTCTAAAGAGTTATTTTTAACTGCCACTATTAATGCTATCCGACCACCATTATCTTTTGCATTAATATCTGCTCCTTTCTCGATTAGCAACTTTGCTACTTCCAAAGAATTATTTTCAGCCACTATCATTAATGCCGTAGAAGTAACCACTGTTCCTTTATCTATTGCATTTTTAACTTCTGAAATCTGGTTATTTTTAATAGCTTCATAAAAAATAGCAAAACTAATTCCTCCGTGTTTTTTGAGCAAAGTTCTCATTTTGTTATAATTTTTTCCCATTTCAACATAGTCTAAAGCTGTTTTACTATAGTTGTCTCGTGCATTAATATTTACTCCTTTTTCTATTAGTAACCTTGCTACTCCCAAAGAATTTTCCTTGGCTGCACATATTAATGCTGTACAGTAACCCTTGTCCTTTGCCTCTAAATTTGCTCCTTTTTCTATTAGTAACTTTGCTACTCCCAAAGAATTTTTCTTGGCTGCAACCATCAATGCTGTTATCTGACTTCTCCATTTTTCCGTATTTACATTTACCCCTTTTTCTGGTAACTTTATTACTTCTAAAGAATCATTTTCATCGACAAACATCAACGCTGTTTTGCTATGATAACTTTTTACATTAACATCCGCTCCATTCACTATTAGCAATTTTGCTATTTCTAAGGAATTTTTATTGGCAGCAAAAAACAATGCCGTCCAACCAGAATAATCCTTTATATTAACACTCACCCCCTCTTGCATAAGGAATTCTGCCACTTGTAAAGAATTATATTCAGCTGCTTTCATTAACGCAGTATGGCCGTAAATACCCTTTATATTAATATTAATCCCCTTCTCTATTGCTTTTCTAACTTCTGAAACCTGATTGTTTTTAATACCCTCCTGAAAAACTTTATAAAAACTAGTCCTTCCGTGTTTTTTAAGCAAAGTTTTCATTTTGTTATAACCTTTTCTTTCTTCAATGCAATCCAAGGCTGTTTTGACATCTGTGTTTTTAGCATTAACATCTGCCCCTTTCTCTATCAGTAATTGTGCTATTTCTAAATAATTTTTCTTGGCTGCCACTATCAATGCTGTTTCTTTAGAGGAGTACCTTAAGTTGATATCTGCCCCCTTTTCTATGAGTAACCTTGCTACTTGTAAAGAATTTTTATTAACTGCAATCAACAATGCTGTATAGTAACCTCTCTTCCTTATATTAATTTTTGCTCCTTTCTCTATCAATAACCCGGCCACTTTTAAAGAATTATTCATAGCTGCACACATTAATGGTGTACGACCATAAGTATTCATTACATTGATATCTGCTCCCTTTTCTATCAATAACATAGCCACCTCTAAAGAATCATATTCAGCCGCTCTTATTAAGGCAGTATGGCCGTAAAAGTCCTTTATATTAACATCAGCTCCTTTCCCTATTGCCTCTTCGACTCCTGCAACCTGATTGTTTTTAATAACTTCTAAGGAGATCTGAGTATTACTATAAACAACAGAATACCCACAAAACAGACAAAACACAATCAAATAAAAAATTCGCAATTTTAATATTTTTATTCCCATTTTATTTTTCCTCTCTTTCTTCTTTTATTTCTTTATCTTTTACTTCTTTTCTTTCCTTTCTTTTTCTGAGGAAGCGGACTACTAATCTTATCACCGATACTATAAGTCCGAGAAAAAGCAGTACAAGTAAAGGAAAAAACGGTATAAATAAACGGGTAACCAGCAGAAAGAAAATCCAGGCGGAAATTATTAATATAGAAATTGCCGGACGGCATAAAAACTTTATGACGGTAATTATTTGTTTCTTAAAAAGCCTCACTAAAGATATAACAAAGAGCAATATCAACCCCGCAGGAAGTATTGGAAAATAATTATACAGGTAAAACAATTTATCCAAAAATTTAGTCGCCGCAAAGACGACTAAAATAACAACCGGTAATATCTTTGGTTGAAAACATTTTTTCGCCAAAGGAAATAATTTCGATACAGCTTTTCCTAAAGCCCTAACCGGCACTAAAAAAATCCTTTTCATCTTAAAAAGAAAATACAAAATTATTAAACCCAGAATAATTAAAAGACCATTGGTAATCCATTCGTTAACATAAAAAAAGTTTAAATGTAAAAGCTCTCCTTGTTCCACAATCTTTTTAGAAAAAAGATAGTTTTTGCCCGAAATGGGAATATTCATCCGCACCGAAAGCAAACCCGCTAATCCCAGAGAAATATCTTGTCTCCTCTGAACATCTACAGGCGCATTTATAGCCGTGCCGGGAAGTTTTTTTGTCCAGCCCCTATCAGAAGAGTCACCGGCGTAAAACTCACCGGATTCTTCTTCAGATTCTATCCCCTCTAAAATCGTGGCTATTTTATCCGAACATCCAGATTCTTTCAGTTCCCACTGTCTTAATACTTTTTCACCCTTACTTTTTTCGCCATATTTATAAATTTCTTTTAGCTTTTTCTTTTCTAACGGTGCATACGCTCGAGAAACGGAGGAATCCACAAAACCTCCCGCCAACCCTCCTGTTACCCTGCGCCATAAAGGTTTATGAAGTTTAGCTACTTTTTTCCTTTCTAAATTTCCTCCGAAATGAAGATATTTATAATTTACCGGAAGATAAAAATTCCATTCTAATGTACTTATCAAGACATCCGGGGAAGGAAAAATACTTTTTTTCTTACCCAGAATAAAAAACTTCCCGGCTGGTTGGGTATAAATAAGCTCTACTTTAAAAGGCCTTAAACCGCTATTTTTATTTTCCCTCTGAGAACGCACTAAAGGAATTAAAATCTTACCGGCACTATCCTTAGATGCTTTCTCTCTCTTCCCGTCCACATACACACTCCAGATACTGGCATCCTGCGGTAAATCCAGCTTTAAAAATTGATTCCACAGGTTACGCATAGAAAAAGTCAATAAATGAACCTGTTTTCCTTCCTCTTTAAAAAGGGTTGTTCCCTTTACATTGTCAATAATAATATTCAACGCTTCTTCTTTTTCGTATTTGGTAATATCTACAACGACATTATATGGATGGCGAACATACTTAAAGGCAAAAAGTAAAGGCCGTGCAGAAAGCCCGCTAAGTTCCGCCGGAATCTTCCCAAAATCAATTCTATCCAAACCTTCAAATTCCTGTACCTTAGCTTCGGCATCGCTTTTTATCTCACCGGCAATAAAACCAAACTCCCTTTTTGCTTTAAGCACTTTAAATCCGGCAAAATCAGAAACCATTGTTTCTTCCGGCAATATTTTTTCCGCCTTAATAGTTAAATACTGCTCGCCTTCAGCAGGATACTCAAAAGGAACTTCCAGAAATTGTTCTCCCTTTTCCTCTCTTACACTCCACATATTCTTTCCCTGACCGGTTACCTCCAAAATTTGATATCCGGAAGGAACAGCCAAAGTTATCCCAATAATTTTGTTCTGAACTATATTCAATTTAACCTGAGTGGTAACTCTGATTGCATCCGCTTCAATAGAAAGAAGATTAAAAAGTTCAGCATAAATTTTTGCCGGACCGCGGGATTTTTCCGTTAATTTCTTTTTCCATGAAATAGATATCCGTGAAGAAGGGAGGAGACATCCCTTTACTATCGTGTGTTTATTTAGCTGCTTTGTTTCCAACTCCTGAGCATTGGCAATAGCTACTTCTACATCTCTTTTCGGAATATCTAAAGTAACCTTAGTTATCGGTGTAGTGGGAATATTAAAACTTAATCCCGGGGTCCCTTTATCCATAGAAGATTTAACCGAAAATTTTACTTTTATCAGGTGTTTTCCGCTTTTCTCCGTACTTAAATAATGCCATCCCCCTTCAGTAATGATCGAAGCGGACTTTTTATCGATGAGAACATCTTCTATAGCCAATTCTTCCCGAAACAAGGGTATCTTACAATAGGTTTTTCTTTGCTTTTTAAAAATTTCCAGGTCCAACCATGCTTCAAAGCCGGTACTTTTTTTGTCGACTACACCCTTATAAACTGCCTTACTTATTAAGTAATCACCAGGAGGTGAAAGTTCACTCTTTTTAGGCGGCTGCATTCGTTCCAACAACATTTTAAACTGTTTTCTGCTTAAAATAACCTGTCCACCTTCTATGCGATATTCATCCTTTACCTTAAAACCCGTTTGTGCCAAAAGCCTGCGATATTCATCCCAGGAAAGTTTAATTTCATCACTATCTAATTTTAAAATCCTGCTGAATTCTCCCCAATCCAAAAGGATACTATTTGATTTTTTTTCTTCATTGTTTTTCGCCAATAACACTGCACTGAATAAAACAGTTACCAAACACAAACAACTACATCCTATTTGAATGTATTTCTTTATTTTATTCACCTCGTTAGACCTCCCTTTTGAAAATCCATTCCGGTTTGAGCCAGGCAACCAAAAAAAGAAGAACAAAAACAATAAAAAGAAATCGTGAAACAAACCCAAAAAGCACTGCCCCGACGCAAAGTAAAACCCGCACCCCCTGCGGAGTTTTAAGTTTATCCCAAAAATTTTTATATAAGGCAAACCAATTTTTAATTCTTATATATCTGTTTCTGATTACCGCACGCATAAAATAAAGCAGATAACCGATAAGAAAAAGAAATAAGATTTTAAAAATTGTACCTATCCATCCTTTTACATATTGAAAGCTTAAATGTAAATCCTCTCCTTCCACCAGGGTTTTGGCAAAACGATAAATCTGTCCGGAGGCAGGCATTTCAATTTTAAGTAAAGCCACCCCCCCTCCTCCCCGGGCAATAACCCCCTGCTGTTGTTCTTTTTTAATATTTTGGGCAAAATTAATCTCCTGATCCAGTTGGTTAAGAAATCCGTTATTATCGCTATTTGTTCTGAATTCACTTTGTAACAATTGCTGTGTTTTTTTAAGCTTCCCGGTACTACGCTGTTGTCTGCCCTGTCCCCTCCAATCTTCCAATGCCTCATTATAACCATTGACTGACCTATAGGTAAACACCCGCTTATTACCCATCAGAGGCCGAATACCGCTGGCAATTTTTTCTTTTTCTACATCACCGCCAAAATGAAGAAATCTATAATCTACCGGAAAATAGCAGGACCATAACATCTTACTCACTACTACATCTGCGGTAGGAAATTGCAACTCTCTTGACCCGACAATACAGAATTTTTTGTTTTTATTATAATAAAGTATTTCTACATCAAAAGAAGCTATATTTTCACCTTCTATCTTTGAACGTATTAAAGGAATCATAAACTTCCCTTCCTTAGTTTTGGAAGGAAGCTCTCTCTTCCCGTCAACATAAAGACTCCATATTTCCGAATCTTTAGGTAATTTAAGCTGGAGAAACTGCTTCCATGTATTACGCATAGTATAAACTACCCTGGTAATTACTTTGCCCTCTTCCAATAATACAGACATAACACTGGCATTATCAATTACCGTATTCACCGTCGGGAGTTCTTCGTGTTTGATAACTTTCAAAGATAAAATAAAAGGATGCCTCAAATAACGAAATCCAAAAATAAGAGGCTTCGCCGACATATTAATCAAGTCATAAGGTAATTCCTGAATATCCACGCGATCAATATTATCTACTTTAATAATTTCCGCTTCAGCCGTACTCTTTTTTTCCGCTCCGATATAGCCTGTTTCCCTAATTGCCTCTAAAACCTCAAACCCGTTAAATTCCAGCTCGCTCTGCTCATCGGTAAATATTTTCTCCGATACTACATTAAAAATAACCGTCCCTTCTTTTTCACTTTCAAAAGGCACAGTAAGAATTTCTTTTTCTTTTACTTTTTTCGTATTCCAATCACGAATTTCCTGCCAATTTTGATTTTTTACATAAAGCACACTGTAACCTTGAGGAACATAAACTTTAACATTGTTAATTGTATTTTGTAAAATATTTAATTTAAATCTGGTATTTACCCTTAAGGCATCATCCTCAAGGGAAAATAAATTCATTGTTTCCGCATAGAGTTTAGCCGGACCTTTCTTTTTCTCTACGACAATCGTCCGGTGCAACTTAACATTGACACAATTGCTGGTAGAAAGTATCGCCTTAACTTTCGTTTGAGCAGCAACCCTGGATATAGTGAGCTGCTTAGCTTGAGGGATTTCTACTTTAACCTCTTTAAGCGGTATACTCAAATTAAATAAAGTAATTGCTGTTTGAGGAATAGCCAAATTTAATACATCAGGACCTTTATCCAGAGCTGATTTAATCGAGAATTCCAGGTCTACTATATGCTGGCCAGTTTTGGGAGTGGTAAGCACATACCAACCGCCTTCATTCATTACCAGAGCCGGTTGAGCATTTAATTTAATTTCTTTTAAGGCTACTTCCTGCGACAGGAGACGAATCTTAGGATACGCTTTTCTTTCTTTTTTAAATATCTCTAAAAAAAAGCGAACTTTAAAAGTCGTACTTTTCTCTCCCATAACCCCGGAATATTCCGCCTTGGTAATTAAATAATCCCCGGGAGGCTGTAACGGTTTTGTATCCGGCGGCTTCATTTGTTGCAATATTTTTTTAAATTGCTCACGCTGCAACACCACCATACCATTCTGAATGTTATATTCCACTTTGATTTCACTGCCGGTCTGGGCTATAAGTCTTTTAAATTCATCCCAGCTCAATTTAATCTCGTCGGCATCAATTTTTAATAGTTTTTTAAACTCGCTCCAATCAATTCTTACCTGATTTGATTGATTGTTCTCAGCATAAACGAAATTAGTTACCCCCTGGCTTAAAAGTGCAACTAAAACCAAAAAACAAATACCTCTTAAAATGTTACTTAATCTTTTTCTAAGTTTCATTTAAACCTCCTTGTTTCTTATTTGTTATCGATAAAAATTATTTTTTCGTCGAAAAATATTAAATACACTTTTCAA
>CBDUZB010000029.1:0-13196 GCA_965371605.1 uncultured bacterium | reverse complement strand
TAATCCATTATCAATACAATAGATTTTCTGAGGACTAACCATCTGTTTCTTCAAGGAATAAGAAAAACCCTTTACTTTAAAAAAAAGAAAAGAATCTTCAAGATATCCAATGTAACTTTTGATTGTATTCATACTTCCCAATTTAAAAAATGCCTTCAACTTATTATAAGAAAACAAATTACCGATATTACTCAAAAGATACAAACTTAATTCTCTTAATGTTTTTATCTCTTTGATTTCATAACGAGCAACAATATCCCTATATAAAATATCCTCGTAAACCTTTTTCAAAACAATTGTATCTTTATATTTTAAATATTCCGGCATACTTCCTTTTTTTATATATTCATTAAAATATTTTTTAATTTCCCCCCTCTCCTGAGTTAGAAGCAACTTACTTTGCACAAACTTATACCCTTTAAAAGAAAGAAACTCCTTGAAAGAAAACGGAAAAAGTTCTACAGTCACTGAACGCCCGGTCAATTTTGTCCCCAATTCTTTACTTAAGAGAGAAGCATTAGAACCGGTAATAAAAAACTTACACTTTCTATCCTGCATCCTTCTTACAAACGCTTCCCAGTTTTGTACATTCTGAATTTCATCAAAAAAGAAAATTTTCTTTTCTCCGAAAAGTTCTATAAATAATTCATATAATTTATTAAAATCAGCCAGTTCAAAATTAATTAACCGTTCATCTTCAAAATTTAAATAATTTACTGCGTTTTTCCCGTAAAACTTTTTTATGATTTGAGACAGCAAAGTAGATTTTCCCGACCGCCTGATTCCTGAAATAATTATACTATGAGGCAATTTCAAATATTTTTCTATCTGAGAAATACTTTCTCTCGATACGCCAATATCTATGTCATCCATAATATTTTTTTGTTCTAAAATAACTTCTTTTAATAATGATTTGTTCATTTTTATCCCCTAAATAGTTCTCACGTAATGTCAAAAATATCTGCATATTTCTGTTCTGATTTCTGCCTTTGTAGTCGCAGGCTTTACCAACGATAACGCAGGCTAAAGCCTGCGGCTACCTCCCACTATTTACAGAAGATTTTCCCGTTCTAAAATAACTTCTTTTAATAATGATTTGTTCATTTTTATTCCTTAAATAGTTCTCATTGCTAATGAAAGGATAACATATTAAGTTCTCATTGTCAATGAAAACTTTTAAAATTATTTTTAAGAAAGGCAGGCCTTGAAAAATGAAATTAGAATTTTAATCCGGATTGAGGCTGTTGTTGAAGCAGACAAAAGCTTTAAGCTAATCTATCTCTTATCTATTATTGATTTGTTTTTGCAGGACTTCTTTCATTAGTTCTTTGGGAGCTTCTTTTCCTGTCCATATTTTAAAAGCAAGGGCACCCTGATTCAAGAGCATACCCAACCCTCCCAGCGTTTTTGCACCTTTTTGTTTTGCCGATTTAAGTAAAGCCGTCTCTCTATTATAAACCACATCATAAAC
This sequence comes from uncultured bacterium, assembly GCA_965371605.1. Taxonomy (GTDB): domain Bacteria; phylum CBDUZB01; class JAGLHV01; order JAGLHV01; family JAGLHV01; genus JAGLHV01. The sequence continues at coordinate 11,725 of CBDUZB010000029.1, read as the reverse complement.
AAATAAGTCTTTTCTTAAATTATTCTCTTTAATCACGGAGGAATCACCCTCATGCATCCCGGTAGGCGTTGCATTTAAAAGAATATCCACTTCCGCTATTTTTTCGGAAAAACATTCTTCTTTAAAATCAACAATTTCCACTGTACAACTATTAAAATACTTTTTTATACGATTAAATAAAACCTGACTTTTTTCTCGTATTATATCAGTAAGATACAGTTTTTTTATTCCTTCTTCAGCCAACATAAGGGCTAAAGCATGCCCTGCCCCTCCTGCTCCTATTAAAAAAGCTGTTTTTCCCAGAGGAATAAATTGTCCCTCTTCTTTTAACGAATTAATAAACCCCGTTCCATCGGTATTGTATCCCACCAATTCCCCCTGCTGACAATGAATAGTGTTTACCGCCCCAATCATCTCCGCCACAGAATCAACCTTATCCAAAAATCCCAAAACATTCTGTTTATGGGGAACGGTAATATTAACACCGGTTATAGATAATGCCTTTATTGCTTTAACCGCCGCAGGTAAATCATCCGGCCGAACACAAAAAGGTAAATAAACAAAATCCAACCCTAATTTCTCAAAAGCAGCGTTGTGCATCGGAGGAGAAAAAGAATGTTCAACCGGAAACCCGAAAATACCTACAGTTTGTGTTTTTCCTTTTATCAGCATAAAATCACCTTCTTGTTTGCTCAATATCAGAATTTTTCAAGCCGGAAGAAAGAAATACTTTCCCTGTATTATCTATAATTACAGCCTCTGCATCCGGCAAATCCTCAATTAATTTCATTCCCTCGCCGGAACCTAAAACCAAAATTCCGGTAGCCAATCCATCGGCCAAAACACTATTATCCGTTATTACAGTCGCACTTATACATTCCTCGACAGGATAACCGGTTCGGGGATTTATGATATGGTGATACCTTATTCCTTTTTTTTCAAAAAATCTTTCGTAATCTCCCGAAGTAAATATTGCTTTATTTTGTAAATCAATAATTCCCAGGATTTCTTCCTTTAGGCGAGGGTTCTGAAGGGCAATCGACCATTTTTCAGTATTGTCTTTTCCTAAAACAAATACATCCCCTCCGGCATTAATCAAAGCATTTTTAATTTTATATTTTTTCAAAACCAAAAGAGCACAATCTACCGCATAACCTTTAGCTATGCCGCCTAAATCTACGGCCATTCCTTTTTTCTTAAAATAGATTTCCTTATCATCGCCAAAAACAATGTTTTTATAATTAACTAACTTTTGTAAAGAAGATATTTCCCGCTCACCGGGTATTTCCTCTCTATCTATTTTTTCTTTCCATAAAATCGACACAGGGGCAATAGTAATATCAAAAGCTCCCCGGGTTAGGTTTCCTATCTGACATGCCTTCTCTAATAAAGAATACATTTCGGAACTTACTTTTGCCCGGCCTTGCTGATTAAGTACAGAGACTTCACTTTCCCGTTTAAAAATACTGGCAATCCGCTCAATCTCTCTTATTTTACTAAAAGCACTCTCTATTGCTTTATCTGCACTTATTTTATTTTTATCCCAAACCGTAATTTCTACAAAAGTTCCCATTAATGAAGTAGTTTTTTTTACCTTAACTTCCCGGCAACCTAAAAAACAAAAAACAATTACCCCGCAACCAACAATAAATATATTTTGTTTTTTTCTAAGAATAAGAAATCGTAAATTCAACCCCATTTTGATTATTTTTTTTACCTTTTGTTAGTTTTTCCGTTATACTATTATATTGATTTTATTTCCACATTTCTTACACCGGTCTTTATCCATATCTAATATTTTTACATTCTTCCCTTGTCTCTTAATTAGAGGTTCCCCGCAAAAAGGACAACAAGTAAGATTAAACCCCTTTTCATCTAAATAAACAAATTTCATTTTCTTTTGCGCAATATCTTTAGCCTCCATTAAAGCAATTGAAGATGTAGCATCCCTTCCCAATTCATAAGCAGGTGAATAACTCAAAAAATGCAGAGGTATGTGCGGATTTAAAGAACAAAGCCAATCAACTAAAGATTCTATCTCTTGTTCCGCATCATTTAATTCCGGAAGAAGCAACATACTTACTTCCAAATGAGAGCCATTCTTTACAATTAATTCTACAGTTTTTAATACTGTATCAAGATTTCCTCCACAAACCTGCCTATAAAAGTCATCATTGAAAGATTTAATATCAACACTTATCGCATCAGCATACAATAACAGGTCCATTAAGGGTTTTTCGTTAACAAAGCCGTTAATTACTAAAACATTTTTTAAACTATAGCGATGAGCTTTGACCATTGCTTCCATCATATACTCAAAATTGATTATTGGTTCGTTGTAATCATAAGCTACGCCTAAAGAAAGATATTGTTTGGCTAAAATCACAGATTCGTCGGCAGAAATTTTATGTGTAGGAGTACTATCTAAACCTACCTGTGAAATATGGCTTTGATTACAAAATTTACAATGAAGATTACAACCTATTGTGCCTAAAGAAAGAATTTTTTTTCCGGGATGAAAATGGTAAAGATGTCTTTTTTCAATAGGTTCCATATAAGAAGAAGCAAATTTATCATAAATAAACGAATATAATTTTCCCTTTTCATTTCTTCTAACCCGGCATAACCCTCCTTCTCCTTCAGCAATAACACACTTATGGGGACATAAAAGACATTGAACAGCATTTTCCACTTCCTTACTTTGCTTATAATACAAAGCTTCTTTCATCTCTTTTCCTCCTTAATAAGAAACTCCCCCCCCGACATGTCACAAATAGTCATACACGCAAACAGACAAATCCGAAATCCAAGACAAAAAAGAGTCCATAGTCCACAGTCGATAGTCCATAGATAGAAACTACAATTATAAGTTATTAGTTATGAGTTACTAGTTAACTACAACTACAAGTACAACTACAAAGATAAAAGACAGGCAAATACAGTCCATAGTCCACAATCAATAGTCCATAGACAAAGACAAAGAATAAAGACAAAATGTGTTTTGAACGATATAGCAAATTTTTACCATATTTTTTTAACCTATACCTATCTATTTGCCATCTGCCATTCGCAATCTTTTCTCTATAGACTGTTTTTTATCTTTCCTAACTAATTAAACTAATCTAAACCAATTAAACCGTCTTTATCAACTGTCTTTTTCAAATCCCCATACCCCCCTTTTCCAAGGGGAGAAAATTCATTTGCGTCATACTGTATTCAACTATTTTCGGTAAATAATAAATTAGGACAAAAATTGCATTGACGATGAAGAATTATTTAAAACAATACTTTTTGTAGGACATTTTTCCACACATTTACCACAATTACTACATTTATCGTAATCAATCACGGCTAAATTATCTTTCAACTGTATTGCCTCTGTGGGACAAACTTTAACACAAAGGCCACATCCTATGCATCCTTTTTCACAGCTTTCACGTACTATTTTTCCTTTCTCCTTTGACCTGCATAAAACATAAACACGGTGCCTTTTGGAAATAAGGGTAATAAGCCCCCTGGGACAAGCCGGAACACAAAGGCCACATCCCTTACATTTCTCTTCATCAATAAGGGGAATCCCTTCATCCATTCTAATTGCTCCGAACGGACATACTTCCATACAAGTTCCAAAACCCAAACAGGCCCAAACACATTCTTTATTCCCTTCCGATATTAAGTTTGCCGCACTACAATCAGCTATTCCCTCGTAAACAAATCTATCTTTACTAATACCCTCTTTACCCTGACAGAGAACAACTGCCACGCTATCTTCTTTTATTTTTGCTTCTTTTCCTAAAATATCGCTAATTTGACGGACTACTTTCTCCCCGCCCAAAGCACATTTTCCTATATCCGCATTTTCTTTTAGGCACTCCACCGCATAACCGGCACAACCGGCAAAACCACAAGCACCACAATTTGAACCGGGTAAAACCTGTAGAATGTTTTCTTCCAGAGGATCTATTTCTACTGCTAATTTCTTTCCTATAAAAGCCAAGCCTAAACCAAAAAACAAGCCAATTCCACCTAAAATCAAAACAGAATTTAATACCATTTTATTCCCCGGCTATTTCTCTTTATATTTGATAAATTCCAAGACCAGATTACAATCCAAACAACCCTTTAAACCCAAGAAAGGAAAGAGACATTATACTTGCGATAAAAAAAGCTATAGGATATCCTTTCAACGCTTCGGGTACAGGGGCAAGTGCAACCCTTTCCCGAATAGAAGCAAAAAGAACAATAGCTATAGTATAACCTGCTGCCACTCCCCAGGCGTATACTATAGTCTGAATTAAACTGTGATTATAATCAATATTAAAAAAAGCAACCGCTAAAATAGCGCAATTAGTAGTAACTAAAGGTAAATAAACCCCTAAAGCTTTATAAAGGCCAGGGAAAAATCTTTTCATAAATATTTCTTCCAGCTGAACCAGAGAAGCAATAACAAGAATAAAAGTTGCTGTTCTTAAAAATTCTACTTGAAGAGGCAGCAAAACCCAATGGTAAAGCATCCAACTTACAATAGAAGCCGTAGTCATTACGAAAAAGACCGCCATACTCATTCCCAGCGAAGACTTTACCCTGCCCGAAACCCCAAAGAAAGGACAAAGTCCGAGAAAACGAATAAGTAAAATATTATTTATCAGTAACGCCGATACAAATATGCCTATTAAATTTGTTTCTTCCATTTTTGCATGTTCCTTTAATCCAGACAGGGTTATTTATGTTTCTGCCTGTACCAATTTAAAATTCCCATTAAAAAACCAATGGTAATAAATCCGCCCGGGGGTAAAATCATTATTAACGCAGGATAGGAAACAAAATTACCAAATCCAAAAATACTCCCGTTGCCTATCAATTCTCTAATCATCCCTATTATCGTAATTACGACAGTAAAACCCAAGCCCATTCCTAACCCATCCAATGCGGAATAAAAAATATTATTTCGATAAGCAAAAACTTCCGCTCTACCTAAAATAATGCAATTAACTACAATAAGCGGAACAAAAACTCCCAGATTTTTATGTAAAGAAGGATAATATGCTGCCATCAAATAATCAGTCACGGTAACAAAAGTAGAAATAATAATAATAAAAACAGGAATGCGTACCCCATCAGGAATAAACTTTCTTAACAGAGAAACCACTATATTAGCCCCCACCAAAACAAACAAGGCGGCTATCCCCATTCCTAAACTATTAATTGCTGTCGAAGAAACAGCTAATAAGGGACATAAACCCAGCATTAAAATTAAGACCGGATTTTCCTTTACGATACCTTTAGTAAACTCATTCCACCTGATCACTTTTTTTATCCTTTAAATAATAATTTTCATTTACCCAGTTTAAACATTTTTTCGTTCCCATAGTTACTGCCCGGGAAGAAATAGTTGCTCCGGTAATAGCATCAATTTTCCCTGAAGGACTTTCTTTTTTTAACACTAAATCATAATCTTTGTTTCCATAAAACTGTTTTAAAAAATTTTTCCGGGTAATTTTCGCCCCTAAACCGGGGGTCTCAGTGTGCTGAAGAACTTTTAACCCGCTTATTTCCCCTTCGTTATTCACTCCAACAATCATATCAATTTTACCGCTATATCCTTTAACAGAAACATTCATTACTATTCCTTCCTGCTGATCACCATCATTATATCCTATACTAAACTCTCTTTCCTTTATTTTATTTGTCTCAAAAGTTACTGCCTGGGGAAGAACTTCTTTTTGGGCAATTTTAATACTTTTCTCCCTCTCCAGGTCAATTAACGGTTTAGTCTTCTGATAAACAAAGGATAAAATAGCCGCCGAGATACTACAGATAAAAGTCAAACTCATCCCTACTTTTAATACTTTCTTCATTTCTCCCTTTCTTTAACTTAAATCATTCCGAATTTTTTAGGTTTAGTATATTTATCTATCAAAGGAACCAACATATTCATAATCAATATAGCATAACAAACCCCTTCCGGAGTACCCCCCTTAAAACGAATAAGCACGGTTAACAATCCACAACCCAACCCAAAAACAACCTTCCCTTTTTTGGTAAGGGGAGAAGTAACCATATCCGTAGCCATAAAAAATGCCCCTAAAATTATTCCACCGCTCATAATATTAAACAATACATCTCCACCGAGAAGTGCGGATAAAACACCTACCGTTCCAATAAAAGCTAAGGGAGTATGTAATTTAATGTGTTTTCTATACAAAAGATATCCCGCACCTATTAACAAGGCTAAAACCGAGGTTTCTCCTAAACATCCCACCCTATTGCCTAAAAACAAATTCCAATAAGAAGGAAGGGACTCATTTAATCCCATCTTAATTATATTCAAAGGAGATGCACTGGTAACCCCATCAAAAGGAGTAACCCATGTAGTCATTTGTATCGGCCAGGAAACCAATAATACCGCCCTTCCCACCAGTGCCGGATTAAAAAGGTTATGTCCCAATCCACCAAAAACTTGTTTGCCGAGTAAAATAGAAACCACAGCACCAATAGCAATCATCCACCAGGGGGCATTAGGAGGTAATACAAAAGCCAAAAGAATGCCGGTAACTACTGCACTTAAATCATTTACAGTAATTTCTTTTTTAAAGAGTTTCTGAGAAAAAAACTCCGTTCCAACACAAAAAACGACACTGATCAATACCAACATTAAAGCGTACCAGCCAAATAAATATACCGATACTATTAAAGCCGGGAACAAAGCTATAATCACATCCAGCATTATAGAAAAAATACTTTCTTTTCCTTTTATATGGGGCGAAACAGAAACAACTAACCGGTCTTTCACAAAAAACTCCCTGTTATAAATTACCAACCTCAAAAATCAACTACCCCGCAGCAAGCCACGGGATTAATTATCTTTTACAATTTTTTAACACTTTAATTTGTCTTTTGCCCATTTTATATATTGAACAAGAGGCCTCTTTGCCGGGCAAATATAGGCACAAGCCCCACATTCCATACAATCCAGGAGATTATATTCTTTTGCTTTTTCCCAATCTTGATTCTGGGCATAAAGAGCAATCATACAAGGAACCAAACCCATAGGACAAGCATCTATGCATTTAGAACAACGAATGCAATCCCGCACATTCTCTTTCTTTACTTCCTGCTGGCCGAAAACCAAAATTCCCGAAGTTCCTTTTACGACAGGGACTTCCAAATTATACTGGGTAATGCCCATCATTGGGCCACCCATAATCACTTTCCCCGGAACAAAACTAAACCCTCCACATTCTTCAATTAAAAAAGAAATAGAACTGCCTATTCTTACTCTTAAGTTTTTAGGAGAAAAAACGCCCCATCCGGTTACCGTTACCACTCGGGAAACCAGGGGAATACCCCGTATTACTGCTTCTCCTATGGCAAAAGAAGTTCCCACATTATCCACTAAGGCCCCAACATCCATAGGTAATCCCCCGGAAGGAACTTCTCTGTTTAATAAAGCTTTAATTAACTGTTTTTCACCGCCCTGCGGATATTTTTCTTTTAAGATTTTTAAACTTATATTGGGTTGTTTAGCAATTTCTTTTTTCATTAAATCTATGGCCCGCGGCTTATTGTCTTCAATCCCCACAATTCCCCAGGAAGCATTTACTGTCTGCATTATTATTTTTAAACCCTCAATAATCTCCACCGGATGTTTAATCATCAATTGTTCATCACCGGAAAGATAGGGTTCACATTCTACCCCATTTAAAATAACCGTATCGATTTCTTTAGGGGGAGATAATTTTATATGGGCAGGAAAAGCCGCTCCTCCCAAACCTGCAATACCTGCTTCTTTAATAATGTTACAAATTTCTTTTGAGGACAAACGAAAATAATCCCCATGTCTTTCTCCCCTTTCTATCCACTCATCCCGCCCATCCGATTTAATAATTACTGACAAAGCTTTCTTTCCTAAAACAGGATGTAATTGCGGACAAATATCAATCACCTCTCCTGAAATACTGGAATGAACAGGAACGGAAACATTCCCCTGTGCTTCTCCTATTTTTTGACCGACTTTTACCTTTTCCCCCTTGGAAACTATTGATTGTGCAGGACAACCAATATGCTGAGATAAAGGAATAATTACCTGCTGAGGAATACTTGTTTCTTTTATTTCTTCCCCAATAGTCAATTTTTTACAAGCCTGAGGGTGAACCCCTGCTTTAAAAGTAAATTTTTCCATAATAAACCCTGTATTTTAAAATTCCACGGATTAAATCAAATATTAATTTGACTCATATTTCTTACACGAACTCTCTATTAAAACTATACTAACAACGGAATGAATTATACATAAAAAAGATAAAACCGTCAATAAAAAACAATTAATAAATTACAAAAACGATTTTATGGATCGAGGATTAGAAATCATTCAGATTTTTAAAAAAGATTTTTTAGAAGATGGGTCAACATAAAGGGAAGATTCATAGATAAAAATAGGAAGAAAACATCCCGAATTTCTTATTTTTTCCTTCTGTCCACAACAAAAGAGCTCTTTTCTTCCTTTTTAACAAATTTCTTTAATTCACTAGCAATAGCACTCACTTCGGCAGGATGGGCTATTTTCCTGTTTTCATCGGTTACCACCGCAATAGCTATGGAAACAAAAGGGAATTTCCTTTTTTCACCTCTTCTATCCTGAATTATAATGTACCCTTTTTTTCTGTCTTCTTCATTATATAAGAAAGGAACCATCAAATCAAAAGCTTTAATGATTTGTTTACAGGTAATTTCTACTTTATCCGGAGAGGTAATAGCAATAAAATCATCTCCACCGATATGCCCCAGAAAATCTTCCGAATTACCTAAATTTCTAAAGGTATCTATAATTACCTTTTCCGTGGCTTTAATCATTCCATCTCCCCGAACAAAACCATAATAATCATTAAAGGCTTTAAATTTATTTAAATCCATATAAATTACCGCAAAAGAATTTTGTGAATGAATTCTTCTTTCGATGTTTTTAATAATAGCATTATTTCCGGGTAAATGGGTCAAAGGATTAGAATCAATATTTTCCATAGTACGCCGTAATACCATTTCTATACGAGCTAAAAGTAATGCGGGCCGGAAAGGCTTTACCAAATAATCATCCGCTCCCTTACTTAACCCCATTAATTCATCTCTTTCTTCTCCCTGAGCTGTCAACATAACAATGGGAAGATTTCTTATTAATAAATCATCTCTTATTTTCTGACAAACCTCGTATCCTCCCATTTCAGGCATCCTTACATCTAAAAGAATTAAATCAGGAACATCACTATAAATTTTTTCCAATGCCTCTTTACCATTAGTGGCCATAACTACCGTATAGTCTGCCAACTCTAAAGAATCTTTAATCATTTCCCGAATATTAGGTTCGTCGTCAACAACCAATATTTTATTTTTCATTACTTATTCCTTTCTCTACTCTTTCTTTATTAACTAATTTCATTTTCTTAATAACCTGAAGGACGATTCTATAACATTTTTTTCTATTTTGCAAGTTGGTTTACTTATTTTATTTTTTGAGTAATGTAAAATGAAAAATGCTTCCCTGGTTTAATTGGCTCTCTACCCATATCTTACCACCGTGAGCTTCAACAATACCTTTTACAATAGCTAAACCTAATCCTGTCCCCTTGGGCTTACCAGATCCTCCGGAAGCCTTACGAACTTGACGGAATTTATCAAACACATAATTTACTGCATCCGGGGGAATTCCCACTCCTGTATCCTGAACACTAATTTGCAGGCTGTCACCTTTATCCTGAGCAAAAATAGTTATTCTTCCTCCCGAAGGAGTAAATTTAAAAGCATTACTGACCAAATTAGTAATCACCTGCTTTATCTTATCAGCATCAGCTAAAATTGGTTTTATATCAGAAGATATCTCCATCGTCGTTTTAACCTGTTTCTCCTCGGTCAAAGGAGTGACTAAAATAAATATTTCCTCAACTATTTGAGCAATATTTACTTGTTCTTTAACTACCTCCAATTGAGCTGCCTCTATTTTAGCCAGATCTAATACATCATTAATAAAACGGGTCAATCGAGTTGTATCACTTTTCATAATCTTTAATGCTTTAATTCTTCTTTCTTCATTCATTTTTTCCGGAGGTGTATTGATAAAAAGATCAAGATATCCTTGAATAGCGGTAAGCGGAGACCTCAACTCATGGGAAACACTGGAAACAAAATCCTTCTTCATCTCGTCCAATTCTTTTAATTTTTCTGCCATCCGATTAAATTCCCCGGCCAGAGCACCTAGTTCGTTTTTGGTATTAATAATAATTTTTGTATCTAAATTCCCTTCCCCTATGGTTTTTGCTCCCTGAGCCAATTTTCTAATTGGCAGGGTTATCTTTCTGGATAAAAGGAACGCCCCTATAATCCCTATAACTAAAGTGATTAATGCTACCTGTAATATGCGTTCCCGTGTTTTATCTACTATTTCCTTTATCCTTTTGTTAATAACCCGCTGGGAAAAACCTATTTGAGCAATACCGGTTTTCTTTCGACTTACAATCACAGGAAGAGATACTATATCCAGAATTTCACCATTTAATGGATTAGTATATACTTGCCTTAGAAATTTTTTAGTTCTTTTTGCTTTTTTCCCTGCAGAACTTTTCAAAACATTATTAATTAATTTGTTCTTGGTAGAAGTAAGAATCCTGCCATTATCATCCAGATAGAAACCATATACGATAGCTTCATTGGTTTTTTTAATTACATTAATATAATTTAAAAGTAGTATTTCATCATCAGTAATTAATGCTTCTTTACAAAGTTGGGCAAAATTCTCTATCGAACTAATTTCACCCTTTTTAACTTCTTCAATCAGAAACTGTTTCTCAAAAAGAAAAAGAAAGATACTTACACCCATAATAACTATTATTATAAGCACACTGACAAACATTGTAAATTCAGTTTTTATTTTCATCTTATTTTACCTTTAATTTTTCTTATTTTCTTACTTTTATCTCTTGTAAAACAATATTTACTTTTTGCACTTACAATTTAAATTTACTATTTTCTTTGTTTTTTGTCAACATCTTTTAAAATAACTCCAAACTCCCAACTTCAAATTTCCAAATCCAAATTTTTTTAAAACTGATTTTTCCTATCTTTTCTAACTAATCGAAACTAATTTAAACCAATTAAACTGTCTTTATCTTTTAACTTTGTGCCTGTCTTTTATCTTTATCTTTGTCGTTGTAGTTAACTAATAACTAATAACTAATAACTGTCGTTTATCTGTGGACTATGGACTATTTTTGCCTGTCTTTTGTCTTTTATTTTTGTAGTTGTAGTTAACTAGTAACTAATAACTAATAACTAATAACTTATAACTGTAGTTTCTATCTATGGACTATTGACTGTGGACTATGGACTGTATTTGCCTGTCTGTTGTCTTTGTCTGTTGTCTTTGTCGTTGTAGTTAACTTATAACTCATAACTAATAACTTATAACTGTAATTTCTGTGCTTGTCTTTGTCTTTTGTTGTCTCTCTGTTGACAATGTTTGACTATTGTTAGTGCCATTTGCTATTTGCCATTCGCAGTCTGTTATCTTTATCTATGGACTATCGACTGTTTTCTTTGCCGTTGTCTTATTCAACCAATTCAACAAATTTAAACCAATGTAACCGTCTTTTAACTGTCTTTTATCTTTACTTTATTATCATTAACTTCCCGCTTTTATGTTCTCTTTCGTTTTTAATATAATAAATATATACCCCGC
>CBDUZB010000028.1:0-13214 GCA_965371605.1 uncultured bacterium | reverse complement strand
TTTTTAAATTGAGTAACAAAAGAGGAGTTTAATAAATGGTTGAGTTGGCTGGAGAAGTAGCCGGTAGGATCTGGGAATATTTAAATCAGAATGGTGATGTTACAATTTTGAATCTAAAAAGTCATTTAAAAATTTCCAACACTTTAATTTGTATGGGTATTGGATGGCTTGCCAGGGAAGACAAATTAGTTATACAGAAGAGGGGAAAAGGATATTTGATTTTGTTAAAGTAAAATAATTTTAAATTTCGATGCCTCCTGTTAGTTATTATAATAGGAGGCATTTTTTTATTGTTTTTAGGGAAACTTTTTGTTATAATCAGAAGTTGGTTATTGGGAGGTATTAATGTCCTTTATTAAATCGATTATTTTGGGGACAACCCAGGGAATAAGTGAATTTTTACCTATTTCCAGTTCCGCTCATCTGGTTTTTATGCAGCATTTTTTACGAATAAAGTCATCCCAGGGTTTGTTTGAGATTTTACTACATCTTAGTACTGCCTTAGTGGTAATAACTCTGTATCGAAATGAAATTTGGCAAATTTTAAAAAGTTTTCATAAATATAAAGAATGGAAGACAAATATTTGGTGTCGTACTTTTTGGTTGTTGTTTATTGCATCTGTTCCTACGGCAATAATGGGCATTTTTTTGAAGGACTATTTTGAAAAAGTTTTTGAGAATATATTCTTTGTAGCGATTTTACTTCTGGTAACCGGGACTTTAATTTGGTGGGTAGAAAAATTTCCTAAAAGAAGTAAAAAAAAGAGTATTTTGGAAATAACGATAAAAGATGTATTATTTGTCGGATGTATGCAAGGAGTAGCCATATTGCCTGGGATTTCCCGTTCAGGGATAACCATTTGTGCCGGTTTATTATGTGGGTGGAGGAGAGAAGAAACAGTACGGTTTTCTTTTTTGCTAGCACTTCCGGCTATATTAGGGGCGAATTTACTTCAATTTAAAAATTTAAATTTTAGCGGACAGAAAATTTTATTGCTGCAATATTTAACCGGAATGTTTTTTGCTTTCATTTTAGGTTGGGTTAGTTTGAAATTATTGATACGAATGTTAAAAAACCGAAATTTAATTGTATTTAGTTATTATTGTTGGATTGTGGGTCTAGCTGTCATTATAAGCATATTATAAATTGTAAAGAGAAAGGTCTGGGGTTGTAATCAATGAAAAAAGAAAAAAATAAGCAATTAACTATAATGCATCGGAAAGAAGGAAAGTCTGAAGTCGTGGCAATTGTTTTTTTTGCTTTTGCTTTTTTGATTTTATTGAGCTTGCTTTCTTCAGGTAAAGTTGGTTATGTTGGCGTTTTTGGGGAATTTTTAGCCAAGTATTTACTTCGTTACCTTGGAGGAGGGAGTTATTTTTTACCTCTGCTTGTGTTTGTTGGAGGAATAAGTATTTTTAAGAGAGAAAAAATTGATAAAATAACTTTTAAAATTATTGGGGTATTATTGTTTTTAATCGGAAGTTGTTCTTTATTTAGTTTTTTTGATTTTTCTAAAGTGGACGGAGGAGTGTTCGGGGAATATTTTTCAAAACTTCTAGTAAGTGGATTTGGATATATGGGAAGCTATATATTATTCACTGCCATACTAGTTATATCAATTATTTTGACTACGGGTTTTTCTTTGATTGGTTTTTTGAATAAACAGCCGGGAAGGGTTTTTATCTATGTCGCAAAAAAAGCAAAAGTATTTTTTTCCTTTTTTATCAAAGAAAAGAATTTGCGCGAAAACAAGCGAGATATAAAAATTGGCTCATCAATGCATTCCGATAAATCTTCTTCCTACCAATTTTTTAATAAAAAAGAGAAATTTTTAAATGATAAAAAAAGTCTTCCCGAAGAAAATAAAAAAGGAGTTTTTAAGGATTTTTTTTCAAGTAGCCGAAATTCTTCCCAATGTCCGATTGAATACAAATTACCTTCTTTAGATTTTTTGGTCAATCCATCTACAATAAAAACAGCACAAAAGGAAGAAGATTTGAAGGAAAATGCTTTTCTCCTTGAGAAAACACTAAACAATTTTGATATTAAAGCTAAAGTGGTACAGGTTAATCCGGGGCCTATAATTACCCGTTATGAAATTGAACTTGCCCCGGGTGTAAAAGTAAGCCGTATTCTTAATTTATCCAATGACATTGCTTTAACCATGAAATCTGGTAATGTGAGAATTCTAGCGCCTATACCGGGTAAAGCGGCAGTAGGCATAGAAATCCCCAATCTTAAAAGCAGCTTTGTTGGTTTGAAAAGGATATTAATGACTGATAGATTCAGGAATGCCTCTTCAAAACTAACTATAGGTTTGGGTCTAACTGTTGCAGGAATTCCCTATCTTGCGGATTTATCATCTATGCCGCATTTACTTATAGCCGGGGCTACCGGTTCAGGAAAAAGTATAGGGTTGAAGACAATTATTACAAGTATTCTTTACAAAGCTAAACCTGATGAGGTAAAATTTATATTAATTGATCCGAAAAGGTTAGAGTTGTCAATTTATGACGGGATTCCCCATCTTTATGTTCCAGTAATTTGTAAGGCTAAACAAGCTACTTTAGTTCTTAGGGCACTAATAAAAATAATGGAAGAACGATATGAAAAATTTTCTAAAAAAATGGTGCGGGATATAGAGTCTTATAATAAATTAGCCGCAAAATCATCTTCCGTTTCGGGAGAAGGAGATAAAGAATGTTATTTGGTTATTGTTATTGATGAACTTGCTGATTTAATGATGGTTTCTTCCCGTGAAGTAGAAGAATCAATTATTCGGCTTTCTCAAATGGGAAGGGCTGTGGGAATTCATTTAATTTTAGCTACGCAGAGGCCTTCGGTAAATGTTATTACCGGGCTAATCAAAGCAAATCTTCCTTCGCGTATTGCTTTTCAGGTTCTTTCTAAAATAGATTCCCGGGTTATTCTGGATGTAAATGGAGCTGAGAACTTAATTGGAAAAGGGGATATGCTTTTTTTACCGTCAGGATCCAGTAACCCAATAAGATTACAGGGTGCATTTGTTTCGGATGAAGAAAGTAAACGAATAATAAAATTTATAAAAGCAAACGGAAAACCAGATTATAATTTTAATCTTCTGCATACAGGCCATAAGCAGTGTGAAAAAAAAGAAAAAGATTCCCTATTTGATGAGGCGGTTAATTTAGTAATCAAGGCGAATCAGGCATCTACTTCTTTTCTTCAACGAAAATTAGGGATTGGTTATATAAGAGCTGCAAAGTTAATTGATAGCATGGAAGAAGATGGGATAATTAGTTCTTTGACAGACAATACTAAATCACGTAAAATTTTAATTGATAAAAATGATTATAAACAGGATCAGTAAAGGATTGCAAAAGAATGAAAATATTTAACTTTTTAAGGTCGTTTTTTACTTTACGGAAATTTTTATTTGTGTGGGTTATTGTTTTTGGAGTAAGGGCTGTTTTATTAGCAGAAGGAACGAATTTATCCCTAAAAGATGTTTTAAAATGTATAGAGATTAAAGAGGATAAAATTTCAAATATTATGTTTGATTTTAGTCAGCAGGTAAAGGTAAAATTAACGGGAGATGATTTTAAAATAAAAGGTAAGGTTGTTTTTCAAAAACCCCGAAAACTATACATAAGCAGCAAAAATCACACATCACAAAAGATTATTTGTGATGGGGAGAAATTGTGGATTTATTTGCCCGAATATAATCAGGTTAATATAGAGAAAGTAGAAAGTGATAAATTTAGGGCAGGTTTGGGTGGGGAATTTTTGGGTTTGGGTTTGGGAAAATCCATACGAAATATGGTAGAAACGGGGGATGTAACATTATTTAAAAAAGAAAAGGATTGTTATTTGCTAAAAATAGTTTTTTCCGAAGCTGGTGACTTTGCTGTGACTATAAAGGTTTCAGCCTTTACATGGTTACCGGTGGAAATAATAGTAGAGACAACTGAAACGGTAATTGTTTCGAGTATTTTGAATTTAAGAATTAATACTAAAATAAAACAAAAATGTTTTAAATTTAAAATACCAGACGGTGTGTCTGTTTTTGAAAATTAAATTAATTCAATTTTTTTGTGGAGGGGAATATGGGAGAATTTAATGGCGTTCGTTTGCGGGAGATACGGGAGGAGAAGAATCTTTCTTTTGGCGATATCGAACAGAAAATAAAAATAAGAGAAAAATATTTAAGGGCTTTGGAAGAGGAAAATTATGAAATTTTCCCCGCCGAAATATATGTTACAGGTTTTCTTAGCAGTTATAGTAAGTATTTAGGGTTAGATGAGAATGATGTGATAAAAAATTATTGGCGAACTCATCAGGAAAAGGATCATTTAAATAAACCCCGGGAAAATTTATTTGAGGTTACGAAAACTAAAAATAGTAATTTATTTGTTAAGAAAACAGGTATAATTGTAGGGGTAAGTTTGGGAACAGCACTTTTACTTTTTTCGTTTTTTTGGATTAAATCAGAATCAAATAAAAAGGATGTTGTTGGGGAAAGTGTTTACCGGGAAGAACCCGTTATTGTAGCGCCGGAAATTAAAATACCGGAAGAAATATATTTGGAAATTAAAGGGGAAAAATCTACATGGTTAAGAGTGACAGCAGACGGAGAATTGGCTTATGAAGGTTTAATCAAAAAGGATGAAGTAATGTTTTTAGAAGCAAAAAGGGACTTTAGGCTAAGAATTGGAAACATATTTGGTATAAAGGTAAAATTTAATGGAGAGTTGGTTGATATTGGTTCCGGACAAAGAAGGGAAGTTAATGAAATTTTTTTAGAAAAGGAACCGGAATGAAAAATGTTGGAATAATTAGTTTAGGATGTCCCAAAAATTTGGTAGATAGCGAAATTATGACTGGTTTATTAATGAAAGAAGGATATAATTTTGTTTCTCAGGAAAAATTTGATAAAGCAGATGTTTTAATTGTTAATACCTGTAGTTTTATACAAACGGCCAAGGAAGAATCTATTAATACTATTTTGGAATTGGGCAGGTATAAAAAAGGAGGAAAGTGTAAGTTTTTAATTGTGGCAGGTTGTTTTGTGCAGCAATACAGGGATAGGTTGATTAAACAGTTCCCGGAAGCAGATTGCTTTATCGGAACAGGGGAAATTTTTAAAATATTGGAAATAGTGGAAGGTAAGGCGAAAAAAAAACTTTATGTTAATTTCCCCGGCTGTCTCTATGATGCTAAAACTCCCCGTTATATTTCTACTCCTTTTTATATGGCGTATATAAAAATAGCAGAGGGGTGTAATAATCGCTGTAGTTATTGCTTGATTCCTTCTTTGAGGGGGGAATATAAATCAAGGCCCATGTTTTCTATTTTAGAAGAGGCAAAAATTTTATCGGAAAAAGGTGTAAAGGAAATAAATCTTATTGCACAGGATACGACTTTTTATGGAATGGATTTATATGGAGAGTTTAGGCTGTCGATGCTTTTAAAAGAATTAGTTAAAATAAAAAAGCTCAAATGGATTCGGGTGCTGTATTCTTATCCCAGTCATATAGATGACGAATTGGTTAATACAATAGCAAAATATAAAAAGATATGTAAATATATTGATTTTCCTTTACAGCATATAAATAATAAAATTTTGTGTTTAATGAATAGACATTACAATAAAGAGGATATTTTAGATTTAATTCGTTCTTTACGGCTGAAGATCCCTAATCTTTCTTTGCGGACTGTGTTTATCAATGGTTTTCCTCGGGAAACAAAGGAAGAATTTAATGAACTTTTGGATTTTATTAAAGAAATTAAATTTGAAAAGGTGGGCTCTTTTATTTATTCACGGGAAAAAGGAACGAAGGCTTTTTTGTTGAAACCGCAAATCCTTGAAAAAGATAAAAAAGCCCGGGAAAAACGATTAATGACTATCCAACAGGAAATTATTCGTGAAAAAAACAAAGGAGAATTAGGTAAAATAAAGGAAGCAGTTATTGAAGGGAAATGCGGGAGAAAAAAATACTTGAAAGCAAGGTTGCAGGAAGATGCTTTTCAAATAGATAGGTCTGTGTATGTTTATTCAAAAGAGGCAAAAAAAGTAGGTGATTTTGTTCAGGTTAAAATAACAGGATCGGATGTTTATGATCTGGAGGGAATTTGTGTTGAAAACAATAGCGTCCATTAGTGATTTTATAAAGAATTTTTTTAGAATGATTAAAAAGATGAATATAGCTAATAAATTGACCCTTACCAGAATTGTTTTGGTTCCTTTATTTATGCTGTATATGTTTTATGATAATGTTTATACCCGGGTCACTGCCTTAGTTGTTTTTATAGTAGCGGCTCTTACGGATTTGTTTGATGGCCGTATTGCCCGGCGGTATAATTGTGTTTCTAATTTTGGGAAGTTTATGGATCCTTTAGCTGATAAACTTTTGGTCTCAGCGGCTTTTATTTCATTTGTAGGACTGGAAGAGTTACAAATACCTGCATGGATGGTGGTTTGTGTTGTTAGCAGGGAATTTAGCATAACCGGTTTGCGGACTTTAGCTGCATCCCAGGGAAAAATTATTTCTGCATCTAAAAGCGGTAAATTTAAGACAACATTTCAGATAGCAACGATTATTGTTGTGTTATTAATTTTGATTGTAAATGCGTGGATAAATAAATTGGGGAGTACTGGGGTGTTTTTGTTTGATTCCGGAAGTTTGAGTAAATATTATTTAGAATTGTGTTTAGAAAAAATCCCTTATTATTTAATGTTTATTACGACAAGTATAACTGTTTTTTCAGGATTTATTTATGTTGTAAAAAACAAAGAAATTTTTAAAAATACGGATTAGTTTTTAAATAAAAGTTTAAAACAGGAGGTTAAAAAGTGGTACAAACAGACAGAGAAAAAGCTTTAAATTTGGCGGTAACTCAGATAGAAAAATCTTATGGTAAAGGTGCTATAATGAAATTAGGAGAGGATGGTTGTATAAAACAAATAGAATCCATATCTACTGGTGCTTTGTCATTAGACTTTGCCATTGGAGTAGGCGGGGTTCCGCGCGGTAGAATAATAGAAATTTTTGGTCCGGAATCTTCAGGAAAAACAACTCTTTCTTTGCATATAATATCTAATGCGCAAAAAAAAGGAGGGATAGCAGCTTTTATTGATGCAGAACATGCATTGGACCCTCTATATGCCAAAAAGTTAGGGGTGGATATAAATAATCTTTTGATTTCTCAACCCGATAACGGGGAACAAGGTTTGGAGATTGCAGAAACCTTAATACGGAGTGGGGCAGTAGATGTAATTGTAATTGATTCGGTTGCTGCTTTGGTTCCGCGGGCAGAAATTGAAGGCGAGATGGGTGATCCTCATATGGCCTTGCAGGCAAGGTTAATGTCTCAGGCATTAAGGAAGTTGACTGCCACCATTTCTAAATCTAAAACCTGTCTTATTTTTATTAATCAATTAAGACAAAAAATTGGGGTTGTGTTTGGTAATCCGGAGACAACAACTGGTGGGAGAGCTCTTAAATTTTATTCTTCTTTACGGTTAGATATTCGTAGAATTGCCCAATTGAAAGATGATACTCAAATAGTGGGTTCGAGAATAAGGGTTAAAGTGGTAAAAAATAAAGTTGCACCTCCTTTTCGTCAGGCAGAATTTGATATGAGTTATGGATACGGGATTTCCCATGAAGGATGTGTTTTAGATTTGGGTGTTGAATATGAAATCATTAATAAAGGAGGAACATGGTTTTCTTATAAGGGCGAACGATTGGGACAGGGAAGAGAGAATTCAAAAAAGTTTTTAAAACAAAACTCCAATGTAATGAATAAAATAGAAAAAGAATTGTTGGATAAACATAATCAAAGTAAAAAATAGACGAAAAAGAGAGGTATAAAATGCTTAGATTATTAACGGTGGGCCAGTTACAGGCTAATTGTTATATATTTGTTTGTGATGAAACGGGAATAGGTGTAGTTATTGATCCGGGGGATGAGTCGGAGAAAATAATAAATCTTATTCAGGGAGAGGCATTTAAAATACTATACATTATAAATACTCACGTACATTTAGACCATACGGGAGCGAATAAGGAAGTAAAACGTTTAACGGGT
Source organism: uncultured bacterium (assembly GCA_965371605.1). Taxonomy (GTDB): domain Bacteria; phylum CBDUZB01; class JAGLHV01; order JAGLHV01; family JAGLHV01; genus JAGLHV01. The sequence continues at coordinate 5,143 of CBDUZB010000028.1, read as the reverse complement.
GCAAAAATTTTAGTTCATCAGGAAGATGCGGATATGTTGGAGATGGGGAGATATGACCTTTCTTTTGCTAAACAGGAGATGTTCGTTTCTTTTACCATAGATAGAAAATTAGTAGACAATGAAATAATAAAATTTGGGACACAAGAGCTAAAAGTAATTCATACTCCCGGCCATACTCCGGGAGGGATTTGTCTATTAGGCAAGGATGTTCTTTTTACCGGAGATACCCTGTTTAATAATTCTATTGGCAGATATGACCTTCCGGGAGGGGACAGAGAAGCATTGAAAAATTCACTAAAGAAAAAACTGTTGGTATTGGATGATAATCTAACTATTCTTCCCGGACATGGACCATTTTCTTCATTAGGTGAAGAGAAAAAAAATAATTTATTATTACGCGAAATAACGGAAAAATGAAAAAAATTTTAGAAGAATTTATCAATTATATAACGTTTGAAAAGGGACTTTCTAAAAATTCTCAAGATGCTTATTTGTCTGACCTAAGTGCTTATCTTAATTATTTAGAAAAAAGAAAATGTTCTCTTTTTTCTTTAACCTATAAAGAAATATTATTTTATTTGGAATCGAGAAAAAAAGAGGGAATAAAAGTTTCGTCTTTAGGAAGATTTTTAATTTCCGTAAAAATGTTTCACCGGTTTTTGATTACGGAGGGATATACAAAGATAGATCCCACCATTAATTTAAAAACACCAAAAAAAGGTTTCAGCCTTCCGTATGTTTTGAGTTTAAAAGAAATTGAAAATTTACTTGATTATTTAAACAATGACGCTGAAAAATTCAATAATAAATTACGTGATAGGGCAATGTTGGAATTGTTATATGCTACGGGAATGAGAGTTTCGGAAATAATCAATTTAAAATTATCTGATATTAATTTAAAGATGGAATATGTTAAATGTTTAGGGAAAGGAAATAAAGAGAGAATAATTCCGGTAGGTAAAAAAGCAAAAAATGCAGTGTGTGATTATTTGGAGAAAGTGCGGAATAAAAAATTTCCTGATAAAAAAAATTTGTTTTTAAGTCAGAGAGGGGATAAGTTTTCACGGACCGGGTTTTGGAAGATAGTGAAGAAACATATGAAGAAAGTCGGTATTTATAAGAGTGTGAGTCCTCATACGTTGAGACATTCTTTTGCTACACATCTATTGGATCGTGGTGCCGATTTACGTTTTGTTCAGGAAATGTTAGGGCATTCTGATATTTCCACTACTCAGATTTATACTCACGTTACCAGGGAAAAATTGAAGTCTTTACACAAGAAATATCATCCTCGGGGATGATGTGATATTAAAAATAAAAATTTCAAAAAGGAAAAAATATGCTTAAAAGTATGACTGGCTACGGTCAGGGAGAAAATGGAAGTTGTAGAGTAGAAATAAGGGCATTAAACCGTCGTTTTTGTGAAGTAAATGTAAAATTACCCCCATTTTTATTTTTTTTTGAAGAAGAGATTAAAAAGATTGTAAAATGTAAAGTGAAAAGGGGGAGAATCGATATTTTTGTAAATCTGCCTGAAGGGACTTATGGGGATTCCGCTGATAGTAGTGAAGTAGAAATAGATAAAGGGATGGTCTATAGTTACAAAAAGGCCGGAGAAAAATTATCCGTAATGTTAAACAGGAAGGACGAGTTTAAACTAGATTTTTTTATGAGTTTGCCCGGTATTTTAAAAATAAAAAAGAAGAAAATAAATACAAAAAAACTTCTTGATGATATTAAAAGTGCTCTTTATCAGGCTTTGTTACAATTAGAGCGTATGCGAAAAAATGAAGGAACGAGTATAGGTCATGATTTTACTAAACGGGTTAAGAAAATTAATTCCTGTTTTTCTAAAATTAAACTTCAACTACCGAGAGCAATTAAAAAATATGAAAACAGATTATGGAGGGATAAACTTCAGGATTTTTTAAAAAGCACCCAAAAAAGTAACGAAAAAACTTTTTTATTAAATTCTATTATTGCAGACCGAATGGAGGTTACCGAAGAAATTATTCGGTTTAAGAGTCACCTTGGACAATTTGTAAAAACACTTAAAGATGGGAGTGAGGCAGGGAAGAAATTGGATTTTATAATTCAGGAGATGAGCCGGGAAATAAATACTATAGGGGCAAAAATAAACAATTATAAAATTTCCTGTGAAGTAATTCAAATTAAAAGTGAATTGGAAAAATTAAAAGAGCAGATACAAAATATAGTTTAAAATAAAAACGAATACTATGTCGGGGGAAGGAATGAAGAGCAGCGAAATCAGAAAAGAATTTTTAAGTTTTTTTAAAAAGCGAAAACATAAAATCTATCCGAGTAGTTCCCTTATTCCGGGAAATGACCCCAGCCTTCTTTTTACAAGTGCCGGGATGGTTCCTTTCAAGGATATATTTTTAGGTAAAATAAAGCCCGAGTTTTCTAAGGCAGCTTCTTTGCAGTGTTGTTTTAGAACAAGCGATATTGAGAAAGTGGGATATACCAATCGGCATCATACTTTTTTTGAAATGTTTGGTAATTTTTCGTTTGGAGATTATTTCAAAGAAGAGGCTATTTCTTGGGCCTGGGAATTTTTGACCGATAAAATGGATTTAGAAAAAGCTAAACTTTACGCGTCTGTCTATAATGAAGATGATGAATCATTTCGGATTTGGCGGCAATTTTTACCGGAAGAAAGAATTGTGCGTTTGGGTAAAGAGTCTAATTTTTGGCAAATGGCGGAAACCGGCCCATGCGGCCCTTGTTCGGAAATTTTAATAGACAGAGGAAAAGAATATAGTTGTGGAAAACCGGATTGTGCTCCGGGTTGTGATTGTGATCGATATTTAGAAATATGGAATCTGGTTTTCACCCAATTTGAAAAAAATAAAAACGGAAAATTAAAACCATTGCCACAAAAAAATATTGATACAGGTATGGGGTTAGAAAGATTATCGGCAGTAGTACAGAATGTTCCTACTGTTTTTGAATCGGATATTTTGAAACCAATTATGAACGAAGTTTGCAAATTGGCAGGGGTTTCTCACAATGAAAGCAAACGTAATAATATTTCTCTTCGAATTATTACCGACCATATAAGAGGAATAGTATTTTTAATAAGTGACGGGATTTTACCTTCAAATGAAGAGCGGGGATATGTCTTACGGCGTATTTTGCGTAGGGCATCCAAAGAAGGTAAATTATTAGGAATAAGGCAATCTTTTTTATATAAACTTAGTGACAAAGTTGTGGAGGTAATGGGTCCTTTTTATCCTGCTCTTGCTTCAAAAAAAAATTATATTCGCGAAATTTGTAAAATGGAGGAGGAAAGATTTAAGGAGACACTGGATAAAGGATATGATATGCTTGCTAATTTGATTGTAGATTTAGGGAAAAAGGAAAAAAAAATAATACCGGGTAAAGAAGTATTCAAATTATATGATACTTATGGTTTTCCTTTGGATTTAACAAGGGAAATTGCTGAGGAGAAAAAAATTGGCATTGATGAGGAGGGGTTTAAAAATCAAATGGAAAAACAACAAGAAAATGCCGGAAAATCATGGAAAGGATTTAATGGGGACGAAAAAACATTTTATGATAAAATACATAAAGAAGTTGGGGATACGATATTCAGGGGCTATTCCTTTAATAAATTGTTAGCAAAAATTGATATGATTATTGGAGAAAACAATGAAATTATCGACGAAATTAAAAAAGATGATGTTGTTCAAATTATTTTGTCTGAAACTCCTTTTTATGGAGAATCAGGGGGACAGGTGGGAGATAAAGGAAAAATATTAAAAGAAATAAAAACCGAAAACGGCAAAAAAATTGAGGCGGAAATGAGTGTTTTAAATGCTGAAAAAATGTTTGGTAAATTAGTTATTCATAAAGTAAAAGTTTTAAAAGGGAAGTTTAGAAAAGGGGATACTATTGATGCTTTTATTGATACGGAAAGAAGAAGTGCAATCAGTAGAGGTCATACGGCGACGCATTTGTTACAGGCTGCCTTAAGGCAGATTGTAGGTGTGCATGTCAAACAATCAGGGTCGTTGGTAGATTGTGACCGGTTTCGTTTTGATTTCACTCATTTTTCCGGTTTATTACCGGAGCAAATAGAAAAAACAGAGGAATTAGTAAATAAGATGATTAGAAAGAATATAACTGTTCTCATTTCGGAAATTTGCAGAAATGAGGCAGAGCAAATGCAGGCAATAGCTCATTTTGGAGAAAAATATGGTGAAAAAGTTAGGGTAGTTATGATTAGTTCTGAAGGGTGGGATGCCCCGGGAGATGCAGTAAGTATTGAATTATGTGGTGGAACTCATTGTTGTGCAACCGGTGAAATCGGATTGTTTAAGATAACTAGCGAAACAAGTATATCCGCTGGGGTACGAAGAATTGAAGTATTAACGGGAGAGGCAGCATACCAGTTTGTTAAAGAAGAAGAAAATAATTTATTAAATATTGCTAATGCACTAAAAGTCCCTGTTAATCTTGTTCAAATGCAAATAGAAAAATTTGTTAAAACTAATGAAGAACTAAAAAAAGAACTCTTACGGATGAGAGGGGAGGTATTCAATTTTCGGGCGGTTGATTTGATAAAAAATAAGGTTAAAAAAATTGCCGGAATAAATGTGTTGAGCCATAAAATAGAGGCAGCTGATAGCAGAGATTTGAGAAATTATGGAGATCAATTAATGGATAAATTAAAAAAAGGGGTAATTGTTTTGGGTAGTATAATTGATGATAAACCTTTTTTAATTTGTATGGTGGCCGATAGTGAAATTAAAAAAGGGTTACATGCCGGGAAAATAATAAAAAAATTAACAGAGATTGTTGACGGAGCTGGTGGGGGACGGGCGGATTTAGGACAGGGAGGCGGAAAAAATAAAGAAAAACTTGAAGAATCGTTAGCTCAGGTTGAGAAAATAATAAAAGAAGTGCTGAGGAAATAAAAATTTGAAATCATTAGCCCCTATAGCTCAGTTGGATAGAGTACTGGCCTCCGAAGCCAGGAGCGCAGGTTCGAGTCCTGCTGGGGGCATACTTTCGAGTAAATTCATTAAGAAACCAGAGGGTTTGAATGTTTTAATTTTATAAATTAACTTTCGGGGAGTATTAATGTTTGTCTTATTACAAACGAGAAAATTTTTGGGAA
>CBDUZB010000027.1:0-13311 GCA_965371605.1 uncultured bacterium | reverse complement strand
AGGGTTTATTTTCGGGGGGATTTAGCCGAAAATGTTTTATTTGATTTAGGGGTACAGAATAACGGATATTGGGGAGAAAAAGAGCCTTTAAATCCCTGGTCGCTTTATCTGGAAAATGCATATTTAAAATTTATTCGGGTAGAAAAAAAACCAATAGATGTTTTTGTAGGAAGGCAGCCTGTTTGTTATGGTGATGGGTTAGTACTTGATGATAGTAATCAGGGCTTTGATGCTTTACGCGCTGTTTGGAGATTGCCGGCTAATTTAGAATGGGAAGCGTTAACTATTAAAGGACGGGAAACGAGTAGTTTAATCAATAAAGAAAGTGGAGATGCGGGTGGGGAATTAGAATCCAAGAAATATGTAGCTGAGGATAAGGATGCGGATGTTTACGGTACGGTATTCAGGTGGTTACCCATTAGAAAAAAAATAGAGTGTTATCTCATTTATGAAGTGGATAAGTCTACTGATAGTGCCGTTTTAAGAGATAAATGTTTTTATGGAATTCGTTTAGAAGAAAAAATGAAAGAAGGAATTGATTATAAGATAGAGTTTGGAATGAAGAAAGCAGATGGAAAAGACATATTTAACTATGATGGTTATGCTCTTCAAGCCGGGGTAGTGGGGTATGCTCATACCTCTGTTTTGGGTGCAGTAAGTGCGAAAGTAGAATATTTTCAAGCTACCGGTTCTGCGGATGAACAGGATAAGAAAAATTTTAATCCTGCTTATGCCCGGACATCCAATAATTATGGGGAATGTTACTACGGCGAATATTACAGTGAAGTTTCTCCCGCAATGGCTAATAAAAAAATCACAAATTTTGGTATAGGTATTTCTCCCTTAAAAAAAACAAATATAAACATAAATTATTACATATTTAATTCCTGGACTAAAACAATAAACGGGGTAAGGGATTTAGGGGAAGAAATTGATGCTATTTTGTTTTATAGATATTCGCCGCAGGTAAAACTGCGTTTTGTATATGCACTTTTTTTGCCGGGAGAGGCTTCTATAAACGAAGGAACATCTGCGAGTAAGATTTTGGGCGAAATATTGGTGCGGTTTTAAAAAATAAAAAGATGAAAAATTATTAAGGATAAAAGGCAAAAAGCTCCTTAAGAAAAAGGAGCTTTTTTTGATTTGACAAATTATTTTAATTTTGCTAATATCTGTATTCATACTTAATTGTTCTTTACGAATTGTTAAAAGTGTACAAGTGATTATTTATTGCCGATTTTTTTGATTACTGTCATCTATGAGTTGTCAACTGTCGTTTATTGTTTTTTATCTGGTAGCTGTTTTTTGCCTTTATCTTTTAACTTTGTGCCTTGATGCCTTTGTGCCTCTTGTTGTCTTTAGTATTTATTCTTTGTTTTTTATTTCTTTAACTTATAACTCATAACTCATAACTATTAACTAATAACTGTAGTTGTAGTTGACTAATACGCGGGCGTAGTTCAGTGGTAGAATGTCTGCTTGCCATGCAGAAGGTCGTGGGTTCGAACCCCATCGCCCGCTCCATAAAAAAATATTGAAAAAAAATAAATAAAATGAAGTGAGGTTTTAGAAAAATGACACAAAATGTTAAAGCTGATATTTTAGATTCGAAACTTTGTCAAATTACGCTGGGAGTGGAAATTCCTTCTCTTGAGGTAAAAAACGAGATAGAAAAGAATTATCTAAAATTACAAACAAAAGTTAAGTTGCCGGGTTTTCGTAAAGGAAAAGTCCCTATGGATGTAGTTAGAAAGAAATTTAGTCAGACCGCAGAGGAAGATGCGGTAAATAATCTTGTCTCTACTACCCTGAATGAAGTAATCGAAGAAAAAAAGATTGATGCGATTTCCTGTACCCAAATAGAGGATTTAAAATTTGAAAAGGAACAGCCACTCTCTTTTAAGGCAAAGATAGAAATAAGGCCTGAGTTTGAAGTGAAAGGGTACAAAGGGATTTCTGTTAAGAAAAAAAAGGTTGATGTTGTCAGTAAGGATGTGCAGGATGCTATAAATAATCTTCAGGAACGAAATGCACAGTTAGTGGTTTCGGATCGTTTAATTGTAGAAAAGGATGACTTTGTGGTTATTAATTGTCAGGGGATTTTAGATGGTGAGGTTTTAAGAGATTGGAGCGAAAAAGGCCGGCTCATAAATATGGCCTGGGATAATTTTGTTGAGGGTTTTAATAAGCAATTAATCGGTGCTCAGAAAAATAAAGAAAAAGAAATCACAATAGATTTTCCGCAGGATTATAACAAAAAAGATGTAGCGGGGAAGAAGGTTGTTTTTAAAACAGAGGTTGTAGAAATAAAATCCAAAAGTATTCCTTCTTTGTCGGATGATTTTGCTAAGGATATGGGATGTTCTGATTTGGATGATTTAAAGAAAAAAATAGAAGAAAGCATAAAAAAAGAAAAGGAACTTCAAAGTAAACAGGACATGGAAGAACAATTGATAACCGGCCTTATAAAAAATAATCCTATAGATGTTCCTTCTTCACAGGTAGACAACAGATTGAATCACTTAGTGTCAAAAGCGAAAAAATATATTGTTCAACAAGGACTTCAACCGGAACAGGCGGGTTTGACTGATGAGGCATTAAAAGAGAAATACAAAGATGAAGCATATAAACAAATACAGCTTTTTTATGTTTTTGGGGCTATTAGCCAAAAGGAAAATATTCAGGTTGCAGAGGAAGAAATAAAAAACGAAATTGAGAGAGCGGTTAATTCGGCGGGACAAAAAGAGAAGGAGAAAATTAAAAAATATTTTAATGAAAACAAAGAAACTGTTTTTCAAAGATTGTTGGAAAAGAAAATCTTTGACTTTCTCGTAGAAAATGCTAAAATGAACCACAAATGACAATGGGTTATATTTCTAATAGGAATTTGGAAAGATAGAGTTCCGAGAAAAGTGAGAATCAAAATAAATATTTAATTAGTCAGCTGTTTTTGTTTAAGTGGATTCAAAAAAATTGAATCGTAGATTAAAAAAAGATAATTTTTGATATTATTTGTTTATTGGGGGGGTAGTTTTATGAATTTAGTACCAATGGTAGTTGAGCAGAGTCAACGGGGAGAACGGGCCTATGATATTTATTCAAGGCTGCTTAAAGATAGAATTGTCTTTGTGGGGACTCCTATAGACGACGATATGGCAAATTTGATAATTGCTCAAATGCTCTTTCTGGAAGCAGAGGATCCGGATAAAAATATTTTTTTATATATAAATAGCCCCGGGGGAATAGTAACTTCCGGGTTAGCCGTCTATGACACCATGCAATATATTAAACCTTCCATTTCTACTATTTGTATGGGACAGGCGGCAAGTATGGGAGCTCTTTTACTTGCGGCGGGGACAAAGGGAAAGAGATTTGCCTTACCCCATTCGAGAATTATGATTCATCAGCCTTTAGGCGGGGTTCAGGGACAGGCAACAGACATAGAGATTCAATCGAAAGAAATTTTGCGCATGAAAGCAAAATTAAATGAAATATTATCCAAACATACAGGGAAACCTATAGAAAGGATAGAAAAAGATACGGATAGGGATTTTTTTATGAGTGCAGAGGAAGCCCAAAAATATGGAATTGTTGATGAGGTTATTGTAATGAGAAAGAGTGGAAAAAAAATAAAATAAGCTTAATGTGGTCTTGTTGATTGAAAGGATTTAAGCATTATACCAGAGGAATAAAATGGCGGATTTTAAAGTAACGAAAGAAGTGTTACGATGTATTTTTTGTGGAAAAGGAAAAAAAGAACGGAAAAAATTAGTAGGGGGGCAGGGTGTTTACATTTGTGAAGAATGTGTTCGTTTTTCTTATTCTCTTTTGAAAAAAGGAGAATTGACGGGTAAAAAGGGAGAGAAAAGAAAAAACGTTCCCAAACCTCATGAGATAAAAAAAATATTGGATGAACACATTGTTGGGCAGGAAAAGGCAAAGAAGAATTTAGCGGTAGCTGTATATAACCATTATAAACGAATCGAGATTGAAAAAGAAAAGCAGGAAGTGGAGATACAAAAATCAAATATTTTGTTAGTTGGGCCAACGGGAACGGGAAAAACTCTTTTGGCTCAAACGTTGGCTAAATTGCTGCAAGTTCCTTTTATTATTGCCGATGCTACCACTTTAACCGAAGCCGGTTATGTTGGAGAAGATGTAGAAAATATTATTCTGTCCCTTTTACAAAAAGCAGATTATGATGTCCGAAAAGCGGAGAAAGGAATTATCTATATTGATGAAATAGATAAAATTTCTCGTAAAGCAGGAACACCGTCTATTACCCGGGATGTATCCGGGGAAGGGGTACAGCAGGCACTGTTGAAAATTTTGGAGGGGACTGTGGCGAATGTCCCTCCTCAGGGGGGAAGAAAACATCCGCATCAGGAATATATTAAGGTAAACACCACAAATATTCTTTTTATCTGTGGTGGAGCATTTGCCGGCCTTGAGAAAACAATTCAAGAACGGCTTGCTCAAAAGACCATAGGGTTTGAATCAGAGATAAAAAAAAGAAAAGAGGAAAAAATAGGAGAAATATTGTCCCATGTTCAGCCGGAAGATTTATTGGGATACGGGCTTATTCCTGAATTGGTCGGAAGATTGCCCGTAATTACAACTATGGAAGAACTTGACCGGAAAATGTTAATGGAAGTAATGGTAAAACCTAAAAATGCCTTAGTAAAACAGTACAAAAAAATGTTTTCTTTGGAAGGGGTAGAGCTTATTTTTACTGAAGAAGCTGTTGCCCGGGTTGCGGAAACAGCACAAAAAAGAGGTAGTGGGGCACGAGGCCTGCGAGCTATAATGGAAAAAATTATGTTGGATATTATGTATGAATTGCCCCGGCAATGTAACGTTCAACGATGTATTATTGATGAGGATGTGGTGACTAAAAATAAAAAACCTCGATTAGTCATTAAACAAAAAGAGAGAAAGGTGGAAAAAACAGCATGACACTTTCAGAACAAAATGTTTCCAAAAACGTTATTATTCCCCGCAAATTGCCGTTATTAGCAGTGAGGGACATAGTAGTTTTCCCTTATATGATGATTCCCTTGGCTGTGGGAAGGGATAAGTCTATCAGAGCATTAGAAAAGGCAATGGCAGGAAATCATCTTATTTTTTTAGGGGTTCAGAAAAAAATTCAAACAGAAGATCCCGGCAGAGATGATATGTATTCTGTAGGGTGTGTGGCCGAAATTTTGCAATTATTGAAAATGCCGGATGGTACGTTGAAGATATTGGTGGAAGGAGTTCGTCGTGCGAAATTGCTGGATTTTAAAATTACCGATGAACAATATCTTGAAGTAGAAGTGGAGACTTTTACAATCGAGAAAGCAGTATCTCCTGGAATAAAAGCGTTAATGAGGAGTGTGCTTACTCAATTTGAACAGTATGTTAAATTAAATCAGCGTGTTCCTTTTGAGGCGGTTCTTTCGGCAATGAATATTTCAGAACCCGGCAGGTTGGCAGATGTGGTTATTTCTTCACTTTTGGTGAAATTACAAGATAAACAGAAAATTATCGAAGCTATTGATGTGGAGGAACGGCTTGAAAAACTGATTAAAATATTGGTTTCCGAAAATGAAATTTTGTCAATCGAGAAAAAAATTCAGGGGCGGGTACGCAATCAAATTGAGAAATCTCAAAAAGAATATTATTTAACCGAACAAATGAAAGCAATTCAAAAAGAATTAAAGCAAAAAGATGAGTATTCCAAGGAGATAGATGAATTAAGGGCTAAAATGAAGCAGGCGAAAGCAAGTAAAGAGGCGGAGGGAATAATGGAAAAGGAGTTACTGCGTTTGGAAAAAATGCCTCCTTTTTCTCCGGAAGCTACAGTAATTAGAACATATTTGGACTGGTTAGTTAATCTTCCCTGGGAGCTAAAAACCGAGGATAATTTAGAGATAAAAAGAGCGGAAAAAATTTTGAATGAAGACCATTATGGCTTAGATAAAGCAAAGGAAAGAATTCTGCAATATCTGGCAGTGTGTAAGTTGACTAAGAAATTGAAAGGTCCGATATTGTGTTTTGTAGGCCCTCCCGGGACAGGCAAGACTTCTTTAGGGAGGTCTATTTCCCGGGCATTAGGTAGAAAATTTGTGCGTATGTCTCTGGGTGGAATGCGGGATGAAGCGGAAATTCGAGGGCATAGAAGGACCTATATTGGAGCTTTGCCCGGTAGAATTATCCAATCCATAAAGAAAGTAAAATCGAAAAATCCTGTTTTTTTGTTGGATGAAATAGATAAATTAGGTAATGATTTTAGGGGAGATCCGGCAGCGGCATTATTGGAGGTTTTAGATCCCGAACAAAACAGTACTTTTTCCGATCACTACTTAGAGGTGGATTTTGATCTCTCGGATGTGATGTTCATTACTACTGCTAATACCCTTTATTCTATCCCTGTTTCTCTTCGGGATAGAATGGAAATTATTCGTTTTCCCGGATATACCGTTGATGAGAAGGTAAAAATAGCTAAAATGTTTTTATTTTCCAAACAAATAAAGGAAAATGGTTTGACCCGTGATAATTTGGCTATTAATGACAAAGCAATGGATAAAGTTGTTTTTGATTATACCCGGGAAGCGGGGGTAAGGAATTTGGAAAGGGAGATTGCTAATATTTGCCGTAAAGTAGCCAAGAAATTGGTAAGTGAAGGGAAAAAAGGAAAGGTCCAAGTTACCGGTAAGAATTTACACGAATATTTAGGCATTCCTAAATATTCCCAGAATGGTAAGGAAGAGAATGAAATCGGAGTTGCTACCGGTTTAGCCTGGACGGAGGTTGGGGGGGATACCCTTCCGATAGAAGTTTCTGTGATGAATGGAAAAGGGTCTTTAACTTTAACCGGTAAATTAGGGGAAGTAATGCAGGAATCAGCAAAAGCAGCTCTTTCCTATGTTCGTGCTAATACCCAACGATTGGGATTAGCTTCTGATTTCTATCACGATAAGGAAATACACATTCACGTTCCTGAAGGAGCCATTCCTAAGGACGGCCCTTCTGCCGGGATTGTTATTGCTTCGGCGTTAGTTTCCGCTTTAACCGGTATTCCTGTTAAAAAAAATGTAGCAATGACGGGAGAAATTACCTTGAGAGGAAAAGTCTTTCCTGTCGGTGGGTTAAAAGAGAAAATATTGGCGGCGCATCGTTTAGGAATGAAAATAGTAGTACTGCCTTCGGAAAACGAGAAGGATATGGAAGAAATTCCTAAAAATATACAAAATAAAATGAAGTTTGTTTTGGTTAAGAATATGGATGAGGTACTGCAGGTAGCCTTGGGAGAAAAATTAACCGAAAGAAGAAAAATGAATTCTAAATTTAATAGAAAGGGAGTATGTTAAGGGGAGGTTTTGAAAATGAAAAGGTATTTATTAACACCGGGGCCGACACCGGTTCCTGATTCCGTCCGATTAGCAGGTGCTCAACCTATTATTCATCATCGCACGGTAGAATTCAGTAAATTATTCAGAGATGTTACTTCTTCGTTGCAATCTGTTTTTCAGACTAAAAATGATTTGTTTATTTTTTCTGCTTCAGGAACGGGAGGGATGGAATCTTGTGTGGTTAATTTTCTTTCCATTGGGGACAGGGTTCTGGTGGTTAATACCGGTGCTTTTGGCCGAAGGTGGGAAGATATTCTTAAAGTTTACGGACTTAAACCGGAAGTAATTGAGTACCCATGGGGAAAAGCAGCGCGCATAGAAGAGATAAGAGAAAAATTGGAGGAAAATCCTGAGATTAAAGCTGTGTTTACTCAATTGACGGAAACTTCTACGGGTGTGGTAAATGATATTGAATCAATGGCTAAGATTACGGCACAATCAAAAGCTATTTTAGTTGTAGATGCCGTTAGTGGTTTAGGCGGCCAGGAAATAAAGACAGATGAATGGGGAGTCGATGTAGTAGTTGCCGGTTCACAAAAAGGATTGATGCTTCCTCCCGGGTTAGCATTTGTAAGTGTTAGTAAAAAAGCGTGGAATTTAATGGAAGAATCTAAGCTGCCGAAATTCTATTGGAGTTTTAAAACTTATAAAAAGTTTTTTAATGAAAGAGGTGAAACCCCCTATACCCCGGCAGTAAATTTATTGTTTTCTCTTCAGGATGCTTTGAGAATAATCTTAGAAGAAGGATTAAAGAATGTTTTTGCCAGGCATGCCCTTCTGGCTCGTGCAGCAAGGGCAGGGGTTATTTCTTTGGGGTTGGAACTTTTTGCTGAAGTTCCCTGTGATGTGGTAACATCAGTGAAAGTACCCGAAGGGGTGGACGGAATATCTCTGGTAAAAAGGATGAGGGATGAATATGGAGTAAGTATTGCCGGAGGACAAAGAGAATTTAAAGGTAAGATGTTTCGTATGGCCCATATGGGATATATGGATAAATTTGATGAGATTATTGCGTTAGCTGCTTTGGAAATGATGTTGAATAAACTTGGATATAAGGTGGAATTAGGAAAAGGTGTAGCCGCTGCAGAAAAAGAATTTTTAAGGAAATAAATTTCAGGGTTTTTCAAAATAGCTTTGTCATTCCTGTAGAAATTTCATAATTATTTTGAAATTTAAAGTTGAGGCTGTTGCCGAAGTCTTTTTGTTGTCATTCCAGTGAACAGACTGTTTTGCAGCTCTGATTTTTAAAGCACTTGTAGGGGCGACATGAACGTGTACTGATATGATGCCCGCAGGAAAAAAATATTCATCATGTTAAACATTTTTGACATTACTTAAAGTAAAAAAATATAATAAAATAACAGCTGGAAGAATGGTTAAATTTTAAAATGGGGATTATTAGAATAGAGAATGTAAGTAAAATTTATATCCGAAAGTCATTGTGGAATGCCCAAAAAAAGGTAGCATTGGAAAATTTAAACTTAGATATAGCGGAAAAAGGTGTTTTCGGACTGTTAGGTTTAAATGGCTCGGGAAAGACGACAACAATTAAACTTTTGTTGGGGTTGGTTTTTGCTGATAGCGGTAATCTTTTTATTTTTGATAAAAAAATTCCGGATTTGGAAATAAGAAAAAAAATAGGTTATCTTCCTGAAGCATCTTATTTTTTTAAGTATTTAACGGCGAAAGAGCTGCTTTTCTTTTATGCTGAATTGTCTTTCTTGTCGGGAAAAGAAAAACAAAAAAGGGTAGATTATGTTTTGGAATTTGTAGGATTAAAAGAATCTGAAAAGGTGCGTTTAGCTGATTTTTCCAAAGGAATGCTGCAAAGGATAGCAATGGCGCAAGCTTTGTTAAGCAATCCGGATTTATTGCTTCTGGATGAACCAACGGGAGGGTTAGATCCTGTTGGCATTAGGAAAATGCGGGAATTGATTTTAAGATTAAGAGACGAAGGGAAAACTGTGTTTTTTAGTTCTCATTTTATTAGTGAAGTAGAAAAGGTTTGTAAATATGTGGGTATTTTACACAAAGGGAAATTAAAAAAAATTCTGGAAGTCTCTGCATTAAATGGGAAATTAGAGGATATATTCATCCAAACAATTTCAGAATAATAAAAAGGGCATAATGAGAAAATTATGGGTAGTTGCTTATTATACGGCGGTAGAAAGTATCAGAAATAAAGTTTTTTATATCACTTTACTTTTTGCTTTAGTTGTTATCAGTAGTTCTATAATTTTTTCGCAAATTAGCGGAGAGGTAGCCGGCCGGGTTATTATTGATGTGGGATTGGGTGCGACAGAGATGTTTGCTCTCCTTATTGCAATTTTTGGAGTAGTGCGTTTAATTGTTCAGGAGATAGAAAATAAAACGATTAGTGTTGTTCTAAGTAAACCGATTAAGCGTTCAACATATCTTTTGGGTAAATACATCGGAATATCCGGAATTGTTTTTCTGAATATTTTAATTATGTTTAGCGGGCTGGTAATTCTTCTTTTTATTAAAGGGGAAGAAATTATTTTAAGCCCGCTTATTTTGGCTGTAAGTTTTATATTTTTAAAAATGTTATTAATTATGGCAATAGGGCTTTTCTTTTCTTTATTTTCTACTTCTTCTATTAGTACTATTGCTGTAACTTTTATGATTTGGGTTTTAGGTCATTTTAGCAATGAAATAAAGTTTCTGAGTGAAGGAATGACTATGGTTTTAACTAAATTTTTGATGAAGGGATTATATTATATTCTTCCCAATTTTCTATATTTTAACTTTAAAGACTTTTTAGAATGTTCTTTTCTTTTTTCGGGAATAAATATATTTTTAGTGATAATTTATGCTGTGACATATTCAATGATATTAATCTGTTTTTCAATATTTCTTTTTTCCCGTAGAGAAGTCTAAAAACATTATTGTAAAGAACATGGGAAAATAAATTAGGCAAAGAGTTGGCCTGATGTTTTTATAAAGGCAGTATTTACGGTCAAGCAATAAAGAGGAAGTAATGAAAGCAGGAGTAGTCCTAAATAAGAAATTTTGGTTTATATTGTTGTTGCTTGGGATATTGGTTTTAACCCAGGTAAAATTAGAAAAGAATTTTGTTTATCCTTTTCCGCCCATAAGAAATTTAAATTTAAAAGAAGCAAGTTTCTTAAATTTTTGGGGAATACTTTTGGGTTTTAGGCGTCTTTCAGCTGATTTAGCCTGGATAAGAATATTACAATACTATGGTACGCATGAAGACGAAGCAGATCAACATATCAAAGAAAATAGTGTTTGTATGCAAAAAGAAAGCTATAATAAATTGTTCCCTCTTTTTTGTTTAGTGGTGAGGTTAGATCCGTATTTTCATTTTGCTTATTTATACGGGAGCGGAATATTGGCTTATAATCATGAACGTTATGATGAAGCAGTTAGCCTTTTAGAAGAAGGGGTTAGTAATTGCCCTAAATATTGGAAGTTTAATGTTTATTTGGCAGCTATTGGCTATAAAATAAAAAAACAGGAAAATAAGGTAATTTATCTTTTGGAAAAAGTAGTGGACTATTCTGATTGTCCGGTAATGATTAAAAGCATTTTGGCTCTGTTGTATGAAAAAAAATTACAATATGTTAAAGCTAAGCGGATATGGGAAAACATTTTAAAAACGAGCAAAGATAAAGGATATAGAAAAAAAGCAAAAAAACATTTACAATATTTAAAAATAGTGTTATAATAAAAAACCAAATTCGAGAAAATATTATTTAAAAAATGGGCCCGTAGCTCAGCTGGCAGAGCATCTGCCTTTTAAGCAGAGGGTCGCGCGTTCGATCCGCGCCGGGCTCACGATATAATGGCCCCATCGTCTAGAGGTTAGGACACAGCCCTTTCAAGGCTGCGACGGGGGTTCGATTCCCCCTGGGGCTACCAATAGAGAATAGGAAAAAGGGAGTGGATTTACTGAAAACAGTAAGTCCGCTCCCTTTTTTATTTTTTGAGGGGGTCAAAAAGGAAAAAGCTTGACATTGAAAGGCAAATTGAAGTATAATTTAAATCGGTTTAATCTGAGCTGAAACAATTTATTTCCGACTGAAAATAAAGATTGATTCCAAACGAAAGGAGGTGAACAATTATGAATGCTCAACCAATTGAAATTTTATTGATAGAGGATAATCCCGGGGATATTCGTTTGACGAGGGAAACACTTAAAGAGGCTAAGGTGTGTAATAACATATCAGAAGTCAGGGATGGGATAGAAGCGTTGGCTTTTTTGCATAGAGAAGGAAAATATGCTGATGCTATTCAACCCGATCTTATTTTGCTCGATTTGAATTTACCAAAAAAAGACGGTCGTGAAGTGCTGGCGGAAATCAAAACGGATAAAAAACTAAGACACATTCCGGTGGTCGTTTTAACTACTTCTAAAGCAGAAGAAGACATTTTTAAAAGTTACAATCTGCATGCAAATTGTTATATTATTAAACCGGTTGATCTTGAACAGTTTATTGATGTAGGAAAGAGTATTGATCATTTTTGGTTTTCTGTTGTGAAATTGCCTAAAAAAGCTAATCAATAGATTAAAATTTTGCTTACGGAGGCAATCATAAATTTGCCATACAAAAAAAGGGATAATTTATGCATAATTTTAGTCATGACAATTCAAGTTGTTCCGGTCCGATTGTTGAATATGCAGCTAAATACAAACTTACTATAGCGATTGTTTTTGGAATAATAGGATTTATCTTTAATTTTCGTTCTATTGATTTTGTTTTTTACGGTTCGCATAAAATGAGTTTCCTCCCCGGGTTATTGTTTCCTATGATGATAACCCTGGCATGGGGTTGGAAATATGGATTGTTATCTGCTCTTTGTGGTGGATGTCAAACTATGTGGATATTATGGATAGGGCAAAGTGGTTATGCCCCGTTGATATCAGTGCCTCCATTCACTTTATGGATTGTATGGATTGGATGGTTTTCCCGTACTAAATATAATATTTATCTGGGAGAACTGATTTTTCGCATATTTAATACGATATTATTATACACTGTGTTTAGATGGATATTTGCCTTAAATACTCCCCCTACCAATGTAACAATGCCCATAAGTGTAGTCCATTCTATTGTGATAAAAGAAATGGCAAATGGTATAGTCATTCTTTTTCTGGCACAGGGACTGTTGTCTTTAGACTGGATAAGAAAATTTTTTAAGTTGCCGATGGATACAACAAAACTTCACTCTTATTATATATATGCGAATGCAATTGTTTTTGGTGCTGTTTTAGTCCTGGTTTTTTTAGGGGAAAAACATGTGTGGGGTATTTGGCCATTACAGTTTCAAAATGTTGGTCGCATATTTGGTCCAATATTCTTGTTGTTCATAGGAGTTTTTTGTATTTATGGAGTGACCAAAAACTTTGTAGAAAGAAAAACCAAAGAAGTTATACAGGCAAAAGAAAAATTGCAACGAACATTAAAAGACTTGAAATGTTCCAATTCCGAATTAGAGCAATTTGCTTATGTTGCTTCTCACGATTTACAGGACCGTTACGAATGATATCAAATTACGTGCAGTTATTGGCAAAGCGTTATCAGGGTAAACTTGATGCTGATGCCGATGATTTTATTAATTATACCGTGGATGGAGTGAAACGAATGCATGCATTGATTAATGATTTGCTGTCTTATTCGCAAATGGGTGGAGGTAATAAACTTTTTAAATCAACCGATTGTGAAATTGTTCTTAAGGGGGTACTTGCTAATTTGCAGATGCTTGTTAAAGAAAGCGGAGCGGTGATTACTTATGATGTCTTACCTGTAGTAATGGGCAATAGTTTGCAATTAACTCAATTGTTTCAAAACCTTATTGATAACGCAATTAAATTTCAAGGCGAAGAGTCGCCGCAAATTCATGTTTCGGCGAAGAAGGAAAAAAATGAATGGGT
>CBDUZB010000026.1:0-13670 GCA_965371605.1 uncultured bacterium | reverse complement strand
AAAAAAAGGTAACTTTAAAAAAAAGGAACTAATTTATAAGATAAGATGTAAATATGATAAATAATAAAAACACATCAGATTATATTATTGGTCAAGTTGCGGCAATGAGCATGTATATTTCCGCCCTTTTTATTATCTTACAAGTTTTTGTGTGGATACCGGTGGCAATAGTGAGCATTTTGCTTGTTGAAGGGGGAATTATTCCACAATCCTTAGCCGGGTTTGCCACAATAGTTACATTAATTGTGTTTGAAATGATATTAATTTTCGGGATTATTTTTCATGTCAGAAAGAAATACTTACCATTGGAAATGGGTGAATTAAATAAAGAAGAGGAATATAATCCATTCATTTTTAAAGAAATTTATTTGGAAAAATTACTTAACATTATTGCTATTGCCGGTATTCTCTGGATTCTTCTCTTGGGTATGCAAGTTAGTTCGATTAAGTATTTTCTGTTTGTTGTACAAGGATTTGGTGTTCTATTTTTTACCATATTTCTTGTCGTAAGATTATTACTTACGCGATTTTTTAGTCTCAGAACATTGTTTTCAATAATTTTATCTATAGGTTCGATTATTGTTGCCGTAAAATAATTTTTTTAGTAAGCCCTGATTACATTGATTTTGTTATTTTAGTTTTAATCTGTGTAATCTGTTTTCTAATCTTTTAAATCAGGGACTGCTGGATTTTTCAGCAGTCCCTAATCCTAATAAAGATGCTTATGCTTATGGATAGTTCAAACAAAAGTTTATTTAAGAGACCAAAAGAAGGAACTCAGCTTTTAATTTTTTGTATGATTATCGGTGCTTTTCCTTTTTTTTTATTTTTGTTTTTCTTTGTTTTTCATGGTGAATTTAACAAGGGGTTGTTATTAGCAGGCATTATCGGAGCTCCTCTCTTTCTTATTCTTCCGGCCTATCAGTTTTTTATTAATATTCCCCGGTATATTCGAATAGATAAAAATCATATTGTTTTTGTTCATTATTTCTTTTTAGTAGACATTGAACATTTTGATATTCAAGAGATAAAATTAGAACAGACATCAACCAAAGGGATAATCTTGACTATTAACTATACCGGCGGAATAAAAAAGTTAAGTTCAAATCAGTGGAATAGTTATTTCTCGAAAGATAATCTTTTTGATGAAACTATAGGTGCACTTAAAGATTCCGGATATTTTATTCGTATGGATAAAAAATGAAAGAAATGTGGAGTTATGATAAACATAAACGTTTGGATAAAAATGGAAAGCGCTGGTATTTTGTTCGGCACGATTTTATTGATGAACAAATTGATTATTATGAACGCCCGTTTGAGATTTATTTTAGGAATGAGGGAAGGACAATTTTTGGCGTCTTAAAAGTTAAAAAGGCAAAAGATAATGCGTATCGAGATTATAAAACAATGATTAATTCCATAATTAATAAAAAGGAATTTAGGGATAAATTGCTTGATTCTGAGACTGAATCAATATGGAATAAAAACTGGAAATAATAAGATGCCGACATTCTTTCTCCACATTATTTACAAAAGAACCATTTTTTATGTTCCTTTCCGATTATTCTAAAAAATTATCTATTTCAATAAAAATGTGTTTTTCTGATGACTTATTAAATCAGAGAAGATTTATTTATTAAAAACGAAAAAACCAAAATTTTTTTTCTTGTGTTTTCAATATAGCCTTTGTTTATTTTTTATTTTACATTTTTATGAAAATGTGATATAATCCGCTTGTTTATTTTTTTGACGGGTGAAAACTATAAAATGCATTATAAAATACTAAAAAAGAGTAGTAAAAATAAAGCCCGTACAGGGCAAATTTCTACTCTCCATGGAACGATTAATACTCCTGTTTTTATGCCGGTGGGAACGCAGGCAACGGTAAAGACAATTGCTCCTGATGAATTAAAAGATATCGGAGTAGAAATTGTTTTGGCTAATACTTATTATCTGTTATTAAGGCCGGGTGATCAGTTAATAAGACGGGCCGGAGGGCTGCATCGTTTTATGAGTTGGGATAGGCCTGTTTTAACCGACAGCGGGGGATACCAGGTATTTAGTTTGTCTAGTTCAAGAAAGATTAAAGAAGAAGGGGTGGAATTTCGTTCACACATAGATGGAAATAGTTGTTTTCTTTCTCCCGAGGAAGCAATTAAGGTTCAGAATAATTTAGGTGCTGACATAATTATGGCTTTTGATGAATGTTCTCCTTATCCTTGTGAACATAGTGAAGCAAAGCAATCAATGGAGCGAACGTTACGCTGGGCAAAAAGATGTAAGGAACAATTTAATAAAGAAACTGATTCTCTTCTAAATCATAAATGTTCCTTATTCGGAATTGTTCAGGGCGGCATATACAATGATTTGCGCAAACAGAGCATTCAGGAGACGATAAATATTGGTTTTGACGGATATGCTCTGGGAGGTCTTTCCGTAGGAGAACCTAAGAATTTGATGTATGAAGTCTTGAATTATGCTTTACCTTTTTTGCCGGAGGAAAAGCCTCGGTATTTAATGGGAATTGGCAGTCCTGAAGATTTATGGGATTGTGTTGAATTAGGAATAGATATGTTTGATTGTGTAATGCCTACAAAAAATGCACGAAACGGACAATTATTTACGACTTTTGGTAAAGTAAATATAAAAAATGCACAATACAAAGATGATTTTTCTCCTCTTGACCCGGAATGTAATTGTTATACTTGCCGCAAGTTTACTAGGGCATATTTATCACATCTTTTTCGCGTTGGGGAAATTTTGGCACTCAGGTTAAATACTTTACATAATTTGTATTTTATGATAAAATTAATGACTAAAATTAGAAAGGCAATTGAAGAAGATAATTTTGAGACAGCAAAGAAAGAATTCCTGGAAAAATATGAACGAAGCACATCAAAGGTTAATTCTTGATAAATAAAGCAGGAAAGATTGTTGAAAATAATTTTGTTGATTTTAAATATATATTTTAAGGAGGAGTAGATGCAACCACAAGTAAATCCTTTAGTACAATTTTTTCCATGGATTCTAATTTTTGCTATTTTTTATTTTCTTTTAATTAGGCCGCAACAAAAAAAGGCTAAAGAGCATCAGGAAATGCTTAATAATTTAAAAAAAGGAGATAAAATTCTTACTTCCGGAGGGGTATACGGAGTTGTTGTCGGAATTAAACCGGCCGCATTTGAGATTGAAATTGCCGAAGAAGTAAGAATTCAACTGGCTAAAAGTGCAGTAAGTCAGGTTTTGAAACCTGCTTTGGAAATAGCAGCTAAAGGGCAAAAATAAAATTTCATTGTTTGAATCAAAGAACGTACCGTTTATAAAATTTTCGAAAAAGGAAAGGAACGGATAATGGTACACTGTAAAGTAGATGAAGTTAAAAATCATCCGCTGGTAATATCATTTATTGATAGAGCTAATAAATGTCTGGAAACGATTGGGTATACTGAACATGGATACCGGCATGCTAGTTTAGTTTCTAATATCGCTTACAATATATTAAACCATTTAAATTTTGAGGAGGATGTTTGTAAATTGGGGGCGATTGCCGGATATTTACACGATATAGGCAATGTTATAAATAGAAAGGGACATGAACAATCAGGTGCCCTTATTGCCATGCGGGTTTTACCTGATCTTGGCTTAAATAATGAAGAAGTAGCTATGGTCATTAGTGCAATAGGTAATCATGAGGAATCTACGGGTGAACCGATTAATGAAGTTGCAGCTGCTTTAATTCTGGCTGATAAATCCGATGTTCATCGAACCCGTGTACATAATCCCAATGTATTAGCTTTTGATATTCATGATCGGGTGAATTATGCCTCTGAGAAATCTTTTTTACGGGTGAACAATGAGAAGAAAACAATTACTTTAGAATTAAATATTGATGTTACTATTTCTCAGGTAATGGAATATTTCGAAATATTTTTAAGCCGCATGGTCATGTGCCGTAAAGCGGCTGAATTTCTAAATTGCAGATTTGAGCTAATTATAAATAAAACAAGATTGCTATAGGGTTCTGTTTGGTTGATTGAATTTGTTTGATTCAAAAAAAGAAAATATAAAAGGAGAAATAAAATGACAGCAAGACAAATGAAACGTGTTTTTATAGGGTTGGTTATTTTTTTGGCCTGTTGGTTTTTGTATCCTACTTATACTTGGTATAGAATGGATAGTCAGGAAAGAGAAACCATGGAGAAAGAAGGAAGTAGCATTTTGAATAAGATATTAAATTTGGGGCTGGATTTGCGTGGCGGAATGCATCTTATTTTAGAAATAGATACGGCTAAAATGCCGGAAGGAATGAAATTAAAAGAGGCTGTGGATAGGGCTATGGAGATTGTGCGTAATCGGGTAGACCAGTTTGGTATTGCCGAACCGCTGATTGTGAAACAGGGAGAGAAATGGATTGTGGTGCAGCTTCCCGGCATAAAAGATGCCCGGCGGGCTATGGATCTTATTGGGAAAACCGCTCTTTTGGAGTTTAAATTAGTAAATGACCAGGGAAAGATGTCAGAAGCTATAGAGGGAAATATTCCTGATGGATATGAATTGTTGCCGGGCAAAGAAGAAAGGCAATATTTAGTAAAGAAAGAGGCAGAACTTACCGGTGCCTCTTTAGTAGATGCTAAAGTAGAGATAGGGGGGAAATACGGATTTCCCTATGTATCAATTAAATTTAACAAAGAAGGAGCAAAAAAGTTTGCTCTGGTTACCGAAGATAATATCGAAAGAAATCTGGCCATTGTGCTGGACGGAGTAGTTCAGTCTGCCCCGGTGATTAAAAACAGAATTCCCGATGGTAATGCCATTATTGAAGGAAATTTTACTGCAGAAACGGCAAGAGATTTAGCCATTATTTTACGTGCCGGTGCCTTGCCTGCTCCGGTTAATGTTATTGAAAACAGAACGGTTGGTCCTTCCCTGGGAAGAGATTCGATAAAAAAAGGTATTCTGGCAATGGGTATTGGTGCAATTTTAGTAGTTTTATTTATGCTTTTCTATTATCGATTATCCGGTTCGGTGGCAGTATTTGCTCTTTTCCTGAATTTAATACTTATTTTAGGTGCAATGGCTTATTTACATGCTACTTTAACTTTGCCCGGGCTTGCCGGAATTATTCTTACCATTGGTATGTCGGTAGATGCCAATGTGCTTATTTTCGAGCGTATTCGGGAAGAATTAAAAAGCGGAAAGACTGTTCGGGTAGCTATTGATGCCGGATATCAGAAAGCTTTTAAAACTATTTTGGATTCAAATATTACTACTTTGATTGCCGCTGCTTTTCTTTTTCAATTTGGCACGGGTCCCGTGAAAGGTTTTGCCGTTACATTAACGTTGGGTATTCTTGTGAGTATGTTTACTGCCATTATGGTTACCCATGAAATTTTCAACTGGGCATTAAGTGGAAAAAAAGTTGAAAAATTAAGCATTTAAAAGAAAACATCTAAATATTTTTAACCATCAGAGATATTATTGATATAAATTTGGATATCAAATGCGATGTTAAGTGTTTATCAAAAAGTTTAATAAAAATAGGAGGCGAAGATGCAGCTTTTTCAGGAATTTAATATCGATTTTTTAAAGAAAAGATGGATTTTTTTTGCTATTTCCATTGTTCTTGTTTTGGTAGGAATTGTTTCTTTAATTAGTAAAGGAGCAAATTTGGGAATTGATTTTAGGGGGGGAACGATGTTAGAGCTTACCTTTGCTAATCCGGTAAGTGTCGCAGAAATCAGGGAAGCGTTAAATAGTCATAATTTAACCGGCAGTGAAATACAGGACTTTACTGAAGATAACAGGGTTATTATACGGGTAAAGAAGGGCAAAGACATAACCATCCAAACAAGCCAACGCATTCAAAAAGCACTTATGGAAGGATTAAAAGATAATAATTTTGTAATAGACCGGGATGAAATGGTCGGTCCGTCGGTAGGAAATTATTTAATGAAACGTGCCAGAGGAGCTATTTTTTGGTCATTTATCGGAATAATTATTTATGTTGCTTTCCGGTTTAAATCCGGTATTTATGGAATGGCAGGAGTAATAGCATTAATTCATGATGTGTTTATTGTTTTTGGAGTTCTTTCTCTGGCCAATAAAGAAATAACTTTAACGGTGATTGCCGCTTTACTTGCTTTAGCCGGTTATTCGATCAATGACACTATTGTGGTTTATGACCGAATTAGGGAAACTACCAGATTGCGGCGCAAGGACACCTTTTATGACATTGTGAATAGAGGGATAAATTCCACTCTTAGCCGAACAATGATAACTTCTTTAACTACATTCCTGGTTGTAAGTTCTCTTTTCTTTTTCGGGGGAAGTGTAATACATGATTTTGCTTTTACCTTATTGTTCGGAATTATAATCGGAACTTATTCTTCGATTGCCATAGCTGCTCCTTTGGTTTATGAGTGGGAAACAAGAAAAGGCAAAAAATAGAAGCTAAAAAAACAATTTAAATGTGCGGGGAATATTTTAATGACCAAAATAAAAAAGTTTAACATAGTTGTTCCTCCTATAAAAATTTTTAAAATATTGAAATTAAAAAACCTATTGACGGCGAAAGATTTTGAAGAAGAAGAACTGGTAAATGTTTTTGGAATAAAAGATATAAAACTTGTTAAAAAAGAAAAGAGAGAAAAAATAGAAGAGGCGATTAATTTTGCTCAAGGATTAATTGTTCCTTGTGTGCTTTATAAAACACTGAATAAAGAAAAAACCCGCAAATTGTCTTCGGGTATGGATAATTTAGTCAAAAGGGTTAAAGATTGGTTAGCTGTGAGTTTATGGGTGGTAACCATCGGCAAAGAATTAGAGGAGGAAAAACAAAAAAAAGAAATCTCGGGTGATTTATTTTTATCGCAGGTTTTAGAGGTAATAGGAGATGAATCGCTGAGGGAAGCTTCTTGTTTTGTTAATCGATTGATTTCCTCAGAGGCAAGAAAACAGGAATGTGAGTTAATTTCCAGTTTGGATAATTACTGTAAAGAATGGAATGCTGAAATCAGTAAGAAAGTTTTAACTATTCTTGAAGTAGAAAAAATAGGGATAACTTTTAATGAAAATTATCAACTATCACCTAAAAAAAGTATGCTGGCTATAGTCGGTTGGGTTTCTACCTGCAAACCGCGTTAAAAAGTTTGTTTGGAATCGATCTCACCTTAATCTTAAATGGAAAAAAATAATAATATTTTAATGATGGAATACATAGAAATTTGTAATTTTAAGATTTATATTAAAAAGATTGAAATAGATTTAAATAAATGTGCGGTAAATCAATGAAATTTATTAATGAACAATTTGTTCCTTTTGTAACCTGGGTGCTTATAAGTATTATTGGGAAAACCTCTGTGGTAAAAAAGATAGAGCATAAAGATGTTAAAGTTTTAAAAGAGAATAAAAAACCTTTTATTTATGCTTTTTGGCATAATCGACTTTTGTTTCTAACTTATTCCCATCGTCAGCAGAATATTTATGCAATGGTCAGCCAGAGTAAAGATGGAGAATATATTTCTCGGGTTTTACACAAATTTGGTTTTGAAACGGTAAGAGGCTCTTCTACCCGGGGAGGAAGAAGGGCTTTTGTAGAAATGTTGAGGAAATTAAGGGAAAATAAAACAGCGGCGATGGCCCCTGATGGCCCGCGTGGACCGGCAAATAAAGTTCAGTCAGGGGTTATTCATTTAGCTCAAAGGAGTGGTTGTCCCATAGTTCCTTTAACTTATGGGATGAAGAGGAAAAAGGTTCTTTCTTCCTGGGACAAGTTTATCGTTCCTTTTCCTTTTAATAAAGGGGTTGTGATTACCGGTGCACCTATTTATGTAAAAGTTAATGATAATCTCCGGGAAAAAATCTGTGAATTAGAAAATTCCATAAGTAAAATTACTGAGGAAGCGGATATTTTAGTAAGAGAATAAAAAAATGTATTTTTTATATAATCTAATTTTGATTTTTTTAGTTTTTTTTTCTTTTCCTTTTTGGGGGATAAAAATGATTTTTTCTTCCGAATGGAGGGAAGGTATTGGACAAAGATTCGGATTTTTGTCTTCAAAAATAAAGAGGCGCATAAAAAAAGAAGAAGAATATTTCTGGGTTCATGCATCTTCCGTGGGGGAGGCAAAAATTGCTTCTGCACTGATAAAAGAAATGAGAAAAAAGTTTCCTTATTGTAATCTGCTTATTTCTTCTATGACTCCAATGGGTGTTCAAATCTTAAGAGATTTGTATCCGAATGAAATAGTTGTTTTTGTTCCGCTTGATTTAAAGGGTTGTATAAAAAGGATTTTAAAGTGTTTCAGAATTAAGATTTTGATTTTGGTGGAAACAGAAATTTGGCCGAATCTGGTTAGTTTGGTTAAAAAACAGCGGGCAAAAATTATTATTGTTAATGGCCGCATTTCAGATAAAAGTTTTAAAAAATACAAATTTTTTAAATTATGGGTAAAAAAAGCTTTATTTTTTATAGATGTTTTTAGTATGCAGTCGGAAAAGTATGCGGACCGGATTATTTTTCTGGGTGCAGAAAAAATGAAAGTGAAGATAACCGGCAATATTAAGTACGACGGGGTTTTATCGGAACAAATTATTAATCAGAAAAACAAAGATATTTATCGGGAATTTTCCTTTTCGGAAAAGGATTTAATCTGGGTAGCCGGTAGTACGCGGTCAGGGGAAGAGAGAATAATTATAGATGTTTACAAGCAGATTTTAAAAAAACATTCCGGGTTGAAATTAATCATTGCTCCCCGTCATTTAGAACGGATTGCTTATTTGGAGAATTTGCTTGAAAAGGAATCTTTTAGTTTTATCAAGAAAAGCACTTTGTCCTCTAAAATGAATTCTTTAAAAAACGGACAAAGATTTTCTTCCCCGATAGATGTGCTTGTTCTGGATACTATGGGGGAATTAATAAAGGCATATAGCATTGCTACCGTTGTTTTTGTGGGGGGCAGCATGGTTAAAATAGGCGGACATAATATTCTTGAACCGGCCAGCCTGGGCAAACCGGTTTTATTCGGCCCTTATATGCAAAATTTTAAGGAACCGGCCTGTTTGCTTAAAGAACGGGAAGGCGCTATTCAGGTTAAAAACGAAGAAGAGTTGGAAAAACATATATTACACTTGTTAAGCAATTTTCCGCTGTTGTCTCAGATGGGGAAAAACGCCGGGAAAGCCGTTTTATCCGGACAGGGTGCAACCTTGAAAAATTTGGAATTAGCTGCCGGGTTGTTATCGCAAAATTCGGGGGAATAATTTAAAAATGTCGAAAACAACGAAAAAAATAGGCCGTTATTTAGGAGGAATGGTTTTACGTATAATTGTAGGGATTAACGGACTTTTAAGTTTTAAATGTATGTACAAATTTGCTGATATGTTGGGTGATATTGCTTATCTTTTATTAAAAAAACATTATCGAAGAGCAATGAACAACTTAAATTTGGTTTATGGAAAAGGCTTAACCCTTAAAGAAAAGAAAGAATTTATTCGGCGTGTTTTTAGAAGTTTTGCGTATTCGGTTTGTGAAATAGGGTATTTTCTTGAAAAGGATACAAAAGAAATAACCAAATTAATTGAGATAAACGGGGAAGAACATTTAAAAGAAGCTTTGAATAAAAAAAACGGTGTGATTATGATTGGGGCACATATTGGCAACTTTCCGCTTATAGAACTTAAATTAAGTTCTTTGGGATATCCTTATGCCGCTTTTATGAGGGAGACTGCAGATGCCCAAACAGAGGATTTATTTCAGCAAATTAGAGATAATTGGAAAATGTCATCAAAATTGAAACTGGATTCGCGGGAGACAGCAGCAAAGAAAGCATTTTTTTGGCTTAAAAGGAAAAATATTTTAGGGATATATATTGACCAGAAATTCGGAAAAGGGATTTTGGTTGATTTTTTAGGCCATCCGGCGTTAACTGCTCCCGGGGCGGCTATTTACGCTGTTAAAACAGGGGTGCCGGTTATTCCTATGTTTATTATCCGTCAGAATGACCATACACACAAAATTTTTATTGAACCACCGGTAAAGGTGGAAAATACGGGGGATAAAGAAAAGGACATTTTATTAACTATGGCTAATTTTACCCGGGTAGTGGAAAAATATGTGCGGCAGTATCCGGAGCAATGGTTTTGGTTGCACCGGAGGTGGAAAGGAGCAAATGATGTTAAGAAAAATTAAATGTTTTAGCCGGAAAAATTAATTATTACTAATAACAAAAACTGAATTAGATCAGGGATAAAAAATATATGGGTGAAAATAAAAAGAAGGTTTTGGTGATTCGTTTAAGTTCACTGGGTGATGTAGTTCTATCCACAGTAGTTTTTCGGAATATCAAAGAAAAATATCCGGATAGTTATGTGTGTGTTTTGGTTAAGGAAGAATTTGTTGATGTTTTTAAGGTAAATCCTTATTTGGATGAGATTATTTCTTTTTCTAAAAAAGATACTTTACTTGCTAAAATTAAACAAATCCGAAAAGAAAAGTTTGATACTGTAATTGACTTGCATTATAATATCAGAAGTAATATAATAACCTTTTTTTCCGGGGCAAAGAAAACAGTCAGATACAAGAAAGATATTTTTGCCCGAAGATATTTAGTTTGCCGGAAAAAACTAAAGAAGCCGATAATGCATACTGTTGAGCGTTACCTGGAGGCAATATCCCGGGTTAGTGTGAATGGCAAACACAAAAACCCTCAAATCTTTTTGACCGAAAAAGAAATTAAAGGCGCGAAAATCAAATTAAAAAGCGTTAGGAGTAGTTTGCCGCAAGTTTTAATAGGAGTAAATCTAGGTGCTAAACATAAAACCAAAAAGTGGTCTTCTGCTAAGTATAAGGAATTGATTCAAAAATTGTTGGCTAAAAATTATACCCCGGTGCTTTTGGGTGGTGAAGAAGATTTGAAATTTAGTAAGGAAGTTGTTTTCGGTTTTGGCCCCCATACATTGCATGAGATTTTTAATATGGTTGGAAAAACAGATTTAAGGGGACTTATGGCTGTAATAAAAACATGTAAGGTTTTAATTACTCCTGATACAGGATCGATGCATATAGCTGTGGCATTAAAAGTTCCGGTAGTTGCTTTGTTTGGGCCTACAACGTTGGATTTTGGGTTTGGCCCGTGGGGAGGGGGAAATACGGTAATTCAAAAGGATTTACCTTGCCGCCCCTGTAGTTTGCATGCGAAAGATAAATGTTCCGAAAAGACTTTTGATTGTTTGAATTTAATTACAACGGACGAAGTAATTAATGCCGCAGAGAAATTTTTGAAAAAATAGTTATGGATTTTTCTGATATTTTTATAAAAGAAGGAAAAAGAATTGAAACGTATTTTAGTTATTCAAACTGCTTTTTTGGGTGATGTAATTTTAACTATTCCTTTATTATCTGCAATAAAAAAAAAGGTAGAAAATTGTTTTTTATCGGTTATGATTATTCCTGAAGTAAAGGAAATTTTAACCCAGCATCCTGCCGTTGATGAATTGATTGTTTATGATAAAAAAGGAAAAGATAAAAGTTTCTTCGGTTTTTTAAAACTGATAAAAAAAATAAAAGAAAAAAAGTTTGATATGGTTATTTTACCTCATCGTTCTTTCAGGAGTGCTTTTCTTGCCTGGTTAAGCAAAATTCCCCTAAGGGTGGGATTTGATAGAAGTCAGGGAAAAATATTTTTAAATAAGCTCGTTGATTATGATAAAAACAAGCATGATTTGGAACGAAATCTCGATCTGGGTGTTTTGTTGGGAGTAAACATTTCTAAACCGGAAATTTGTTTGCCGATAAAGAAACATGAAAAAGAAGAAGCGGCAAAAATTCTGAAAAAGTCCGGATTCGGAGAAAATGATTTACTGATAGGAATTAATCCCGGGTCGGTATGGCCGACTAAAAGATGGTGGCCGCAACGATATGCAAAATTATTAAATCTACTGGTTGAAGAGGGTTATAGGCCTATAATTTTTGGCAGTAAAAAAGATATTTCCGTGGTTGACCGGATTATAAATGATGTTTCATCTGAAACAAGAGGAAATATGGCTAATTTAGCAGGGAAAACATCGTTAAAACAGCTATCGGCTTTAATTAGTAAATGCCGGATTTTTGTAACGAATGATTCTGCTTCAATGCATATAGCTGTTGCACACAAAATTCCGGTAATTGCTTTGTTTGGGCCTACTACCCCTCAAATTGGATTTTATCCTTATGGGGAAAACAATTTGGTGATAGAAAAAAAAATGCCCTGTCGCCCTTGTGGATTACACGGTGGATACAAATGTAAATTAAAAACACATGAGTGTATGAAAGGAATAGAGGTGAAAGAGGTTTTCGAGGCCGTTCAACAAAAATTGACTAAAAAAGAAAACAAACAAAAACAAATTTAGTGCACAAATAATGAATTTTGACTATAAAAAAAGAGGTTAAGTAAAAAGAGGATATGAATATAGTCCAGGTGGTAAATATTCGTTGGTGGAATGCTATTGCTGAGTATGGCATATCTTTAGCTAAAGGACTGCACAAGAGAAGACATCAAGTATTTGTTATTGGAGAGGAAAATACTCCTCCGGCGATAAAAGCGGAAGGATGGGGAATTCCTACCTTTACTCGTTTTAATTTAAACAAACCGTGGTGTTTTTTATCGGATTTTTTTCGCCTGAGAAAATTTTTAAAGAAAGAAAAAATACAGATTGTAAATGCACATTGCGGAGAAGGATTTTTTACTTTGGCTCTGGCAATAAAATCATTGCGAGCAGAAAATCCTAACTTTAAAATTGGGTTAGTAAGAACAAGGGGTGAAATGAGGCCCCCTAAGAATAATTGGTTTAATCGAATAATTCACCGAAAAGTAGCGGATAAATTAATTGTTTCTTCTGATTTCGTAAAAAACTTATCGGTTAATTCCTTAAATCTTAATGAGAATAAAATTGCTACTGTTTATCCTTTTGTTGATACGGATAAATTTCAAATGGATGGCGAACAGAAAAAACTACGCAAAAAATTACATATAGAAGAAGATATAGTAATTGTTGGTATTGTTGGGCGTTTGGATCCGGTAAAAGGTCATCGGTTTTTTATTGAAGCAGCCCGGAAGATATCCGTTAAAAATCCCAATGTAAAATTTTTGATTGTGGGAGATGAAAAAAACATAAAAATAAAAGATTTAGAACAAGTAGCCGGAAATTTGGGAATAAGAAATAAAATTATTTTTACGGGATTTTCTGCTAACGTTTCGGATATGATGAATTTGTGTGATATGGGGGTCGTTGCCTCAATTGGTTCAGAAGCGATTTCACGCGTAACGATGGAATGGATGTCGGTAGGTAAACCGGTAGTAGGAACAAAGGTGGGAAGTATTCCGGAAATAATAAGGGAAAGGGTTACAGGTTTTCTTATTCCTCCGGGCGATAGCAATCTGATGGCACAAAAAATAGACTTTCTTTTGCAAAATAAGAAAAGGGCTCAGATTATGGGAAAAGAAGGTAGAAAGCGTATAGAGAATGTATTTACCAGGGATATTTTTATAAAAAAGATGGAAGAAATATATGCGGAAATTATAAAGTAAAAAAGAAAAAGACAGGCACAAAGGCATCAAGGCACAGAGGCACAGAAACTACAGTTATAAGTTAATAGTTATGAGTTATTAGTTAAAAGAATAAAGACAACAGAA
>CBDUZB010000025.1:0-13837 GCA_965371605.1 uncultured bacterium | reverse complement strand
CAATTATAAACGAAGGAGAATTTTTCAGAAGTAATGCTACTTTGTCTCCCCGCCTTATTTCTTTTTCCCAGAAAAGAAACCGTGCAAAAGAATCTATTTTCTTTTTTAATTCCTTATAATTTATTTTTTCTTTATTAAAAATAATTGCCTTCCGCCGGGGAAAAACAGATGCTTTTTCTTCCAACAATTGATAAAGATTCATTTCTCTCTCCTTTAAATCTTCCTCGTAATGTCAAAAGTATTTGACATTCCTGCCTGTGCGTGTCTGCCTGAGCGAGTTCACTCGCAGACAGGCACGCAAACAGGTAATTTA
Organism: uncultured bacterium; assembly: GCA_965371605.1. GTDB lineage: Bacteria > CBDUZB01 > JAGLHV01 > JAGLHV01 > JAGLHV01 > JAGLHV01. The sequence continues at coordinate 13,524 of CBDUZB010000025.1, read as the reverse complement.
TAACCAATATTTAATTTTTGGAATAGATTCTATAAGTTGTTGGGTATACGAATTTTGGGGATTTCTATAGATCTCTTCACTTAAACCCTCTTCAACAATCTTTCCCTTATACATTACTAACATTCGCTGAGAAACATATTTTACTAAGTTCAAATCATGAGCAATAAAAATAAAAGAAAGGTCAAATTCTTCTTTCAAATCCAGCAGTAAATTTATAATTTGAGCCTGAATGGAAATATCCAGAGAAGATACCGGTTCATCAGCAATAATTAATCTTGGCCGCATAGCCAAAGCTCTGGCAATACCAATTCTTTGTCGCTGTCCTCCACTAAATTGATGGGGGTAATCACTTAGAATATTTGTCGGTAATCCTACTGTAGCCAAAATCCTTTTTATTTCTTCACGAACATCATTCATGGAACAAACTTCCCCTGAAATTTTATTTCGTACTCTAACTACTTCTCCTATAATCGTTCCTATTGAAAGTTTCGGATTTAAAGAAGCAAATGGATCCTGAAAAATCATTTGTATGTTTTTAGATAGTTTTTCTCTGGAAAATTTTCCGATTTCTTCTTTTTTAAAAAAAATTTTTCCCTCCTGGGGATAAATTAATCTAACGATTAATTTTGCAATTGTGCTTTTTCCGGAACCGGATTCGCCTACCAGACCTAAAATCTCCCCTTTTTTCAAATTAAAAGAAATATTGTCCACTGCCCTGATTGTTTCTTTATTAAAACTAAACAACCCCTTCTTTAAAAAAAAATATTTTTTTATATTTTTGACTTCTAACAGATTTTCCATAATTATCTTCCCGTTTATTTTTTCAGTACACTCTATCAACTTCGTCCTTAACCCGACAACACCTCACAAAATGTCCTTTACTTACTTCCTTCATATTTATTTTCTGTAAACAAATATCCGATGCTTCATCACAACGGGGATAAAATTTACATCCAACAGGCAAATCAATTAAATCCGGAATAGTGCCCGGGATAACAACTAATCTCTTTCCTCCCGGTTTTAAATAAGGTAGTGATCCTAATAATCTTACCGTATATGGATGCCGGGGTTTGCAAAAAATTTCTTCTGAACTGGCTTCCTCAATAATTTCTCCGGCATATATTACGACTATCCGCGTACAAATTTCTGCAACAATAGCCAAATTATGAGTAATTAAAATTAAAGACATTGACAATTCCTGCTGCAACTTTTTTAACAAATCCAATATTTCTTTTTGTAGAGTTACATCTAAGGCGGTAGTAGGCTCATCAGCAATCAAAACCTTAGGCCGGCAGGATATAGCCATAGCAATCATCGCCCGTTGCAGCATTCCTCCGCTTAACTGATGTGGATAAGAATTCATTACCTGTTGGGGAGAATCAATCATTACCCGGTTAAGAGAGTTTATTGCTTCTTTGTGTATTGCTGAATAAGTATTCAAATCTTTCCCTGCCCGATGAAGAACGAGAGATTCATAAATTTGTTCTCCAATCGTAAAAACAGGATTAAATGAAGTAAATGGGTCTTGAAAAATCATCCCAATTTCCCCTCCCCGAATCTTTCGAAGAGAATCATCCCCCATACTGATAATATTTTTATCTCCAAAATACTCTTCTTCCCATAATTCATACCCTTTAAAAATTATTTCACCTTTCGTTATTTTTCCCTCATCGGGTGAAATAAGTTTTAATATTGATAAAGCAAGAGTGCTTTTTCCACACCCTGATTCTCCCACAACACCCAATATTTCTTGTTTTTTTAAATTTAAACAAACATCTCTTAGTGCAGAAACAACTTTTTTTCTCTTATAATATTCTACAAAAAGGTGTTTTATTTCTAATATATCAGCCATTTTTATCACCCATTTTAGGATCTAAAATATCCCGCAATCCCTCTCCCAAAAGATTATACGCCAGGACAGTTATCAAAATAGCTAATCCCGGGAAAAAAGAAAGCCACCAGGCGGTATTAATATAATCTTTTCCAGAGGTTAATATGTTTCCCCAACTAGGGGTAGGCGGTTGTACTCCTAAACCTAAAAAAGATAAAGCAGATTCGGTAAGAATAGCACTGCCTATACCTAAAGTTGCAAAAACAAGTATAGGCGTAAACACATTGGGAAGAAGATGAACAAAAATAATACGCTTATTTTTCAGCCCCGATAATCTTGCTGCCTGAATAAATTCCCTCTCTCTCATAGATAAACATTCCCCCCTTATCAGCCTCGTTAATCCCGACCAGGAAGTAAAACCTATAACTAACATTATATTAAATATATTGGGTGATAAAAATGCAATTACCATTAAAATTAAAAAAAATGTAGGAAAACAAAGCATTATATCAACCAAACGCATAATTAAACAATCAACCCAACCCCCAAAAAATCCCGCCCAAAGCCCCAATAATGTTCCAATCAAAACTGCTATCCCCACAGCAACAAACCCTACGGACAAAGAAATTCTCGTACCGTACAAAATTCGGGAAAAAACATCTCTTCCCAATTCATCCGTGCCCAAAAAATGTTTCCACGAAGGAGGAGATAAACGATTAGCAATATTTTGCTCAGTCGGATTATAAGGAGCAATAAAAGGAGCAAAACAGGCCTGAATAGTCAAAACCAAAATAACGAACAACCCTGAAAGAGCTAATTTATTGTGTTTAAATCTTCCCCAAAAAACTTTGAACATTTTTTTCTCCCAACATTTTTAATTCTACACATTATTTATACTTCACCCTCGGATCAATACAAAAATAAATAAAATCCGCAATTAAATTCCCTACCAGTGTCAAAAAAGCCGCAACGATCCCCACCCCCATAATCAAAGGATAATCGTAAGACATAATTGCTAAATATCCCAATCTCCCCATACCCGGCCAGGCAAAAATAGTCTCAAAAATAAATCCACCGCTAATCAACCCCGGCAGGGACAATCCTAACAAAGTAACTATTGGAATAAGGGCATTACGAAGAGCATGACGATAAATAACATCCTTTTCCGGCAATCCTTTAGCTCTTGCTGTCCTTATATAATTTTGCCTGATTACTTCTAACATTGTATAACGGGAATAACGGGACAAATAAGCCAAGCCACCAAAAGCCGAACAAAAAACAGGTAATATTAAATGTTTAACTAAATCCCATAGTTTCCCTAAAAAAGAAAAATTTTCATAGTTTAAAGAACGCATTCCGGAAATAGGCAACCATCCCAACTTTACTCCAAACAATATCATAAGGAGTAATGCCAACCAAAAAGTAGGAATTGAAAATCCTACAAAAGTAAAAACGGTCATCCCTTTATCAAAAAAAGAACCTTGCTTTACTGCTGATTTAATACCAATGGGTAAGGCAATAAGAAATATAAGAAACAAAGAAATAATATTTAACAACAAAGTAGCCGGCAAACGTTCTAATATTTTTGTCCTTACTTTTCTACCATCTTTAAAAGAATCTCCGAAATCCAAAAAAATTATTCTTTTTAGCCAATTATAATATTGAATATACCATGGTTGATCCAACCCATATAAACTACACAACCTCGCTTTACTATCCGCAGAAACCTCTATATTCATACCAGCTACCGAATCAACCGGACTACCCGGAGCAAGATGCAAAATAATAAAACTAACCAGGCTAATTCCTATTAACAAAGGTATCATCAAAAACATCCGACGAACAAAATACGAAAACATAAATCATCCCCACTGCTCGTATTAAATATACTTCCCATTTACCTGAAAATTTATTTCTCTGCTTGCAAAATTAGGATTTTTTTATTTCCAAAGTCTTTCTCACTAACTTTTTTCGGAAATCTTTTCTCCAACTGTTCTTTTAAAAATCTAACTTCCGGATGTTGCCAAAAATCCTCAAATACAAGAATAAGCCTTTCCTTTTTCATGTCTTCTTTTAACCGAGTAATTCTATCTACTTCTCCCGGCATAAAATTCTTTACTTTTACTATTTTCAAATTGCCTTGATAATAATAACAAAATATATATCTAATCCATTCAGGAATTATCACAATCATATCTTTTTCCTGGGAATTCCGTTGAACATATTCGGCCATTGCCCTACCATTTGATTTTGTCCATAAAAAATAATATTTATGCATAACAGGAAATGAATTTAATAACAAGACTATAATTATCAATACTTTCCACCAGGTACTTTTAATTTTAGATAAACCATATCCTACAATCAAACAAAACACCGGTAAAACAATAATCGTATGTTTACTAAAATCATATATTGGAGTTTTTAAAGAAACAAGGAAGGGAATAATCAAAGTTAAAAAGAAACAAGAAAATAAAAGTAAAATCTCTTTCACTTTTTCTTTTTTATACTTCCAGAAAATCCCCCTATAAAAAAGCAAACTATATATCATCGTACCCAATATGCAAAGGTAAGACTTTGTTTCCAACCAATTATCCGCTATTCGAAAAGTCTTTCCGCTAAAACAAGCAAAAGTAGCCGGAATATGCATAAAACCTACCCAAACAATACAAACATAAGTCTTAACCGCTTTGAATTGTTTAAAAAGAACATATGTCCAGGGAAGATATAAAAGGATGATTAATGCTTGCATCATTAGGTACTTTTTTATATTGACTTTACATTTATCCTTTTTTACTAGTAATAGATATGATACAAAATATATGTTTTCTGAAATAAACAAAAACAACCCCCAATTGTGGGTATAAATTAATATTACAGTACTAATAAAATAACCAATCCAGTAAGAATTTTTATCTCTAATTAACAATTTATACAAAAAATACATGGAAAGTAATCCTAAAAAAGGTAAGAGAGTATACATCTTGCCTTCCTGAGAATAAATAATGTGGAAAGGAGAAATAGCTAAAAGGTAAGCACTCAACACACCCACCTGCCGGCTAAACAAGGTTTTTCCAACTTTGTAGATTAATAAAATTGTTAAAACCCCAAAAATAACTGAAGGGAGCCTGAAACTAATTTCACTATGCCCAAACAATTTAATCCAAAAATGCATGAAGAAAGCATAAAAAGGAGGACACATCCAACAAACAGCCCAGGACAATATTTCCCCAAAAGAAGGCAGATTGGTTGCTTTTTCTATCAACATAATTTCATCTATCCAAAAATTATGTTTTCCTAATTTATAAATTCGTAAAATAATTCCTAAAAAAACAATTCCCGGCAATAATATGTTTATTCGTTTTTTATTCATTTTAATTTATAGAAAATCACCTTCTTATTTCTAAAATCTGTTTCATTAATCAGACACAAATTTTCATCCAAATATTTTTTGAATTCCTTAAGTTTAACCTTGGAAATTTTATGTGAGTATAAAAGGATTAGTTTATTAAGTTTTTTAATGTTTTTTATTTTCCCAACAAGATCTATTGCTTTTAACCGGGATGGATTTATTATTCTTTCTATTTTGACTTTATTCTTGTCATAATTTTTATAATAATAATGCTCAAAAGTTCCACCTATCCAATTTGGTGCAATTACTATAAAATCATTTTCATCTAAATTTTGCACGACATAATTAGTCAACTGTCTATCATAAGATTTATTAAAGTAATAATAATATTTATGTAAAGTGAACGATGAAATAAATAACAACACGAAAATTATTAAAACCTGCCCTCTAAAAAAGTTAATTTTAGATAAACCCTTTCCAACAAAAAGGCAGAAGAGTGGAAAAACTATAAGGGTATATCTTGTAGAAAAAACAGGGAATTTAAGACCGTATAAAAAAGGAATACCCAAAGTCAGAAAAAAACAACTCGCCAGCAATAAAGTTTCTTTTGATTTCCAGAAATAATACTTACTAATTTGTTTTTGTCCGTCTACTGACAATCCTAAAAAAAATAGCAACCCGTATAAACTAACCCCTATAACAGACGGAAACGGCCCTACATTATAAAGACTTTCTCCTAAATGGATAATTTTTCCACTATATACCGAAAGTAACATTGGAATTGTATAAATGTTAGTCAGAGGAACGGTAACATACATTCTTAAACTCGTAGTTTGTCTAAACAAAAACGGCAACCATGGAAGATAACATAAACCAATAAACAATTGGCTCAACAAATATTTATTGGTATTACTCCTACGTTTTTTAATCAAAAGGAAAAATATATTTTCCGAAATAAGTAAAAAAACTGCCCAATTGTGGGTATAAAGCATTAAAGTAGTAATAAGAAAATAAATTAACCAGTAAAGTCTTTTTTTACTAAAAAGCGTTTTGTAACAAAGATAAACGGAAAGTAATCCCAAAAAAGACAGTACAGCATATATTTTTGCATCCTGACAAAAACCAATATGGCAAGGAGAAATAGCCATAACCAATGCACTAAACAAAGCTGTTTTTTTATTAAACAAATCCACTCCTACAATGTAAACAAGCAGAATCGTTAATACTCCAAAAACAACTGACAAAGACCTTACAGCAAATTCATTTTCTCCGAACAAAAGTATCCAGAAATGAAGTTGCAAATTATAAAAAGGAGGAGACATCCAGTGTATTACCCAGGATTCAAGATTGTCTAAAGAAGGAAGTTCTCTCGACTTTTGAATTGCTGTTGCTTCATCAATCCAAAAACTTTGGTTAGCTAATTTATAAATTCTTAAAAAGCTTCCTATACATATTATAGATAATAGTATTATTAACCACTTTTTTTCCATTTTACAATTTCTTAAGTTTTATCTTTAATTAATTTCTTATTATAAGTAGTCATGGCTTTATCTATTCCGTCTTTAAAAATCATTTTAAGAGCATCAACACTTTCCAACATCATTTTAGTTGCTTTTTCTTTTTCTTCTTTTTTAAAATTAGAAAGGACATAACCTGACAGATCTACCACTTCATTCGGCCTTCCTATTCCCAAACGTATCCTGGGAAAACAATTAGACTGCAAATGCTCAATGATTGATTTTATTCCGTTATGTCCACCACTCGAACCACTTTTCTTTATTTTTAAAACACCTAAATCCAAATTTAAATCATCATAAATGATTATCGTATCTTTTAAATCAACTTTATATTTTTTTATCAACTTACTTACTGATTTACCACTTAAATTCATAAAAGTCATTGGCTCAGCTAAAATAACCGCCTCATCTATCCATCCATCTCCATACAACGAATCATATTTAATTTTATTCAATTTTACTTTAAACTCTTTAGCTAAAGCATCTATAACCAAAAACCCGAGATTATGTCTCGTTTTTTGATATTTTCGTCCTGGATTTCCTAACCCTATAACTAGTTTCACTTAAAAATTACTCCTTTCCTCCTTCCTTCTCTCCCCCAGCTCCTTCTTCCTCTTTCTTACCCTTACTGATTACTTCAGGCTCTGCGGTTTCCCCGGCTATAGCCTCTTCTGTTTTTTCTTCAAGAACAGTAGCAGCCACTATGTTTACAACAATTTGTTCCAAATCATTTAGTATTTTTAGCCCTTCAGGAACAACTATATCTTTTACTAAAACATTTTCACCTATTTGAAGATGTGAGATATCAACTATAATAGAATGAGGAATTCGGGCAGGTAAACACTTAATTTCCAACTCTCTTAAGATGTGTTCCAATACTCCGCCTTTTTCTTTCACCCCCGGGGCTTCACCCTCTGTTTCTACAATAACATCTACCACAATTTCTTTCTTTAAGGAAATTTGGCAAAAATCAATATGTAATAAATTCCCTTTTACCGAATCTATTTGCCAATCCTTCACAACAACAGAATGGGTTTTTTCATTCTCTCCCTTCACTCTTAAAGAAATAATGATATTTTCTCCTAATTCCGTATGCATAGTTTTTCTGAATTCCTTCTCATTTACTATAAGAGAAATAGTTTCCTGTCCACTGCCGTACAACACTGCCGGCAATTCACCCCGCAAACGTAATTCGTTTATTTCTCCTCTGGTCATTTCAATCCTTTTCTCTACATTTAAAAACATTTCCTTTTCCATGTATCCTCCCTAATCACCTATATAATATTTTATTTAACTCATATGAACAAAGTACTTACTGATTCTTCTCTATTAATACGCGATATTGCCTCTCCTAATAACTCCGCAACAGACAGAACTTTTATTTTGCTTATTTTCTTTTCATCACCTAAAACAATAGAATCAGTAACAATTAATTTTTTTATTGCCGAATTACTTATTTTTTCAATTGCCGATCCCGATAAAACAGCATGGGTTGCTGCCGCATAAACATTTAAAACCTTTTCCCTCTTTAAAGCTTCAACCACTTTAACCAAACTACCGGCAGTATCGATCATATCATCAAAGATAATAGCATTTTTCCCTTCAACATTTCCAATTATATTCATTGTATCAACTCGATTGGGGCCCGACCTCCTTTTATCTCCAACAGCCAAATCCGCATCTAATCGTTTAGCAAAAGCCCGTGCTCTCTCTACTCCACCTGCATCGGGAGATACAACAACTACATCAGAAATGTTTTTTTCCTTAAAATACTTAACCAGAACAGGTGTAGAATACAAATGGTCCACAGGAATATCAAAAAATCCCTGAATTTGTCCTGCATGTAAATCCAGCATCAGCAAACGGCTTACCCCTGAAGAAGTAATTAAATTAGCTACTAATTTAGCAGTAATGGGTACACGGGGCTCCACCTTTCTATCCTGCCGTCCATATCCATAATAAGGTAATACAGCTGTAATTCTCCACGCCGAAGCACGAGAAAGAGCATCAATCATAATCAAAAGTTCCATCAAATTATCGTTTACCGGAGGACACGTAGGTTGAATAAGAAAACAATCCGTCCCTCTGATATTCTCGTTTATCTGTACATTAATCTCACCATCGGCAAATTTAGTCACTCGTGCCTGTCCTAAAGGAATAGACAAGTAGTCACATATATCCTGAGCAAGTTTAAGATTAGCATTACCGCTAAAAACTTTTATTTCGTTCATTTCTTCTCCTCGAAAAACTTATTTTCACTTATAATAATTACCAATAGCTTTTTCTTTTATTCTTCACTGTTCCTACCGGTTTTCTTGCTCAATAACTATTGATCGCTATTGTTTAAAATCAACCTTTCATATAAGAAAAAGGCGATACACTGGTTTTAGAAGGAATTTCAGTTTTCTCCAAAACACTAATTTGAACCTTAACCCCATTTCCTAAACAAGAGTCTTTTATTATTGTACAATGTCCTATATAACAATTTTCTCCGATTTGTGTTTTTCCTTGAATACTAACACCCGGAGAAATAATCGTATCCTTCCCAATTTTCACCAAATCCTCAATGTAAGTTTCTTGCGGATTAATAATAGTTACTCCTTTTAACATTAATTTTTTTAGAATTTTTTGTTGTATCAGCTGTTCTGCACAAGCTAAATTTATTCTATTATTAATACCTATAACCTGTTTTTCATCCTTTATTTTAAACGCCCCGATTTTATTTCCTTTTTCCTTTAATATTTTTATTACATCCGTAAGATAATATTCCCCTTTTTTGTTAGCACAGCGCACCAAAGGCAAAGACTCAAAGAGAAACTTAGCTGAAAAACAATAAATTCCACTATTTATTTCTTTTATCGTTCTTTGGCTAAAAGACGCATCTTTTTCTTCTATAATTCCTTCCACTTTATTATTTTTACTACGAATTATTCTCCCATAAGAAAATGGATCTTCTATCTGAGTAGTAAGGATAGTCGCAACATTTTTCTCCTTTTTATGCTGTTTAACTAACTTTACCAAAGTTTCTTTCTCAATTAACGGAACATCCCCACTTATTACTAAAATACAACCTTTAAAATTTTTAAGGTTTTTTTCTGTCTGAAGGACTGCATGTCCTGAACCTAAAAGTTCTTTCTGAAATACAAAACTAAATTTATCATAAAAAAAGGGTAATTCCTCTTTGATTTTTCTTTTAATCTGTTCTTTTTTGTGACCTACTACTAAAAAAAATTTCTCACTGCCCAATTTATGAATCACATCTAAAACATACCCAATCATCGGCTTGCCGCACAATTGATGCAAAATCTTAGGGAGACTCGACTTCATCCGTGTACCTTTTCCGGCGGCAAGAACAATAACAGCTAAATCTTTTTCCATTTTATCCCTACTTCAAATTAAAAATCACTCTTTTTAGCGGTGTTATAGTACAAAAAATATCATTCCTTGTCAATTAAAAACCTTTTTTATGAAAACAGGTTCGGTATCGAAAAAAGAAATCCCTGATTAAATAACCTATAAGAGAAGGTAATACATTCTTGCATATTTTCATAAATAAAAATCTGTTTTTTTGCGCCTATGGAGTATACTTTTGTAAACTTTTAGGCACATACCACTTAATAAAATTATATCCAATACCCGAAGGAGCAGCCTTTACACCATAAAATCTATTATGTACCACCTGCAAGGCGTCCCCTACATATAAAAAAGTATAGGGCTGTTCCTCCGCAAGAAGAGCATGAATACGATAATAAATCTCTTTTCTTTTTTCTTGATCAAAAACTCTTCTTCCCGCTACTAAAAGCTTATCAATCTCTTCATTTTTATAAGAAATAAAATTGTATTTATCTTCCTTCATTTGACTGGAATGCCAGATATTATAACAATCAGGATCTAAAGATAATGACCAACCCAAAATAATTGCTTCAAATTTTTTCTTATCTATATACTGATGAATAAAAGAACTCCATTCTATAATATGAATATTTATTTTTATTCCTATTTTACTTAGATTAGCCTGAATAATCTCAGCACAAAGCGCTCTCATTTTATTTCCCTGATTAGTGGTAATAGTAAATTCAAACTTCTTTCCGTTCTTATCCAAAATTCCATCGTTATTTGTATCTTTCCATCCTATTTCATTCAAAATCTCTTTTGCTTTATCAATATCATACGGATACTGTTTTACCGCCGGATTATATGCCCAGGAAAGGGGAGGAAAAGGGCCGGTTGCCGGTTTTCCCAAACCTAAAAGTACCCCCTGAATAATCTCTTCTTTGTTTATAGCATAAGCTATCGCCTGCCGAATCCGTTTGTCTTTAAAAAGAGGATTAAGGAGATTATACCCCAGATAAGTATATACAAAATTAGGATACCGAAAACGATTAAATTGCTCTTGAAACTGTAAAGAATTCGTTTCATTTTGGTATTGGTGAGGAGTAAGGCTCATCATATCAACATTTCCTGATTTTAATTCCAAAAATTCTACTGCCTGGTCAGGAATAACACGATAAACATATTTATCTATATATGGTTTCCCTTCAAAATATTCGGGATTTGCCTCCAAAACAATTTTTTCATCTCTTTTCCATTCTTTGAAAATATAAGGGCCCGTACCTATGGGTCTTTGATTAGCCGGATGGGTATTAAAATCTCCTTTTTGGAAAATATGACGGGGGATAATCCCCATTCCCCAGGAAGAAAGCCCTGGAGAAAAAGGCTCTTTATAAGTTATCCGTAAAGTATATTCATCTATAACTTCAACCACGGATACTTCTTCAAACTTTGATGAATAAGGAGTTTTAACTTTCGGATTAATTAACTGCTCATAAGTAAATTTGACATCATTAGCGGTAAAAGGAATGCCGTCATGCCACTTCACATTTTCGTGTAAGTAAAAAGTGATAACCAACTTATCCTCAGAAATTTTCCATGATTTTGCTAAATCCCCAATTAAATTTAAATCTTTATCATATTTCACTAATCCATTATAAACAAGATTGTTTATAGTTCCGGAAGATGTATCAGTAGCCAAAACAGGATTTAAATAACTGGCATCCCCAATAGAAACATCAATAATTATATCTCCGTAACAGGGCTGAGCCTCAAACTTTATTTCTTCTTTTTTCTCCCTTTTGGTACAACCAAACAAAAATAATAATAAAAATACTGCTTTAAAAATATTTATTTTTTTTAACATTTATTTCCTCTTTTATTATTTTTTACTCTGCGTACAAATCCAGAAGACCTTTCCTGCATTCTGACAAAAATATCATTTAATGAATATGCTTTTCGGTAGGTTAAAAATTTTCTTTTGCCAATATAGTTTCTTCTTCTCTCTCCAGCCCTGCTTCTAAAACCAAATCTCTAAGGGTCTCATTATTTAAAACTCTTTTTGTCGCTTGATTAAGATTATTTATTATTTTTTTTACATATTTTGATTCATTGTCTTCTGCTTTTATTCTTTCTGAAGGATTTTCTCCGTAATTTTTTATCGCATTTAAAACTTTTTCGATGGATATTTTTTCCAAAGCCGCCGCCGGTTGATAATATGTAACATCACCAATTACTTCGTGCAAAATACTCGTTTTACACAATTGAAAGAGTATGTCCTTAACTAATCTGCTGGAAACATTTAATTTTTGCGAAATCTTCTCTACTGTCCAAGGGGAAGACCCTGAATAAAAATTATTAGCGATTAGTACTACTATGTATAAAACCAACTCTTCCCGAAAAGAATAACTCGCTGATTGTGCCCACTTTTCCTGGGTATAAGTTTTCACATTTTGGCTGGCAAAAGAAATTTCAGCTCCAAAAAGAACAATCACCCAACTAATATACAACCAGATAAGAAATAAAGGAAATTGGGCAAATCCTCCATAAATAGCATTATACTTAGCCACACCAATTCCAAAATTAATATAAATCCATTGAACAACTTGCCATATTGTTCCAGCTATTACCCCTCCTGTCAATGCATGTCGAATCTTAACTCCTGTGTTGGGCATAAAAATATACATAGCAGTAAAAGCAATCCACAAAGAGACAAAGGGGGTAAAGTGAACTATTAATTGTTTAATCATTCCCTGTGTTAGAATTTTTTGAGCAAGTGATATATTTTCCAAAGAAGCTGTTATAGCCATTGCCGCAGCTACTAAAACAGGGCCTATTATTAACACGCTCAGATAATCACTTGTTTTTCTGAATATACTGCGAGACCTTTTTACCCCCCAAATAGTATTGAAGGAATTCTCTACAGTAGATAGCATTTTAACTACCGTAATAATAAGCACTCCTCCACCTAAAGCTCCCAGGGCAGTAGTATTGGTTTTTTTCGCAGAAGAAACAAGTAATCTTACGACTTCACCACCTATTCCGGTTATCGTTTCATTTAGCAACAATGGTTCTAAAGCCTTTATTCCCAATCCCTTGGAAATAGAAAATAGTACTGCTAAAAAAGGCACTATGGAAAGCAACGTAGTATAAGTTAATGCAGAAGCATGAAGGGGACAATTATCCTCAACAAAACCCTTCCAAACCATAAAAATTATGCGTATTTGTTTGTATAAAAAAGATCTAAAAGTAAAAATTCTGGCATTTTCAATTTCCCATAAATCCTTCGTCAGAAAAACTTTGATTCTATTGAGGTACTTATTCAACTTTTACTCCCGAAAAATTATTTTATTTATTTTGTAAAAGATTATAAGAGAGGAATCGATTTTTTATTGTTATGTGTATTAGTAGGTGTATTTTTAATTTTTTTAAATTTTGGTTTCAGTGCAGAACATTTTTTCTTTTTAAATCGATTAGATTATTCTTCTTTTTCT
>CBDUZB010000024.1:0-14193 GCA_965371605.1 uncultured bacterium | reverse complement strand
TTTGTTTGTCGATTTAAGAAAGACCGGATTCCCCTGCCGGCGGTTGCCCTTACTACGAATACTTCCCCTTTAACTGCCATTGGAAATGATATGGGGTTTGAATCGATTTTTTCCCGGCAGATTGAGGCATTGGTTAAAGCCGGTGATGTAGTCGTTGGTATTAGTACTAGCGGGAATTCCCCTAATGTGTCAAAGGGGATAAAGTGTGCTAAAGAAAAAGGGGCAATCACTATTGCTTTTACCGGCAGTAAAGGAAGAAAACTATCTAAATTAACCGATTTTTGTTTTACCGTTCCTTCCCCGGATGTGCCTCGCATTCAGGAATTTCATATAATGGCGGGGCATATTATTTGTGAATTAGTGGAGGACATATTGTTTTAGTCCATCCGGTCGATTTTTTGCTTCGGAAGGGTGGAATGAAAAAGTATTTTTTACCACTAAAAAACAAGAGAATTCACCAATAAAAAAAATATGATTTAAATTTTGTTTTTGGGTTTAAAGGCGATGACAATAAAAAAAATAAAATCCTTAACCGGATTAAAAAAAATAGTACAGGGTTTGAAAAGCAAAAACAAGAAAGTTGTTTTCACTAATGGGTGTTTTGATGTTTTTCATCCGGGGCATTTGTATTATTTGGAAAAGGTAAAAACAAAAGGCGACATCTTAATTGTTGCTATAAATAGTAATGATTCAATAAAAAGGCTGAAGGGAGCAAAACGGCCTTTAGTTGATGAGAGGGAAAGAGCGGAGATGCTCGCTGCTCTTGAATGTGTAGATTTGGTAACTATTTTTAGTGAAGATACCCCCGGAAAAGTAATAAGAGAATTAAAGCCCGATGTATTAATAAAAGGGGGGGATTATTCTTTAAATGAAATAGTAGGAAGGGAGTTTGTGGAATCTTATAAAGGGAAAGTCCTTACTGTCCCTTTGGTTAAAGGATGGTCAAGTACAAAATTAATAGAAACAATTTTAAAAAAATATGGATAAAGATAGAAAAAAAGTAATTTATCAGGGAAACCTGCCACAAAGCAAAAAAAATGAAGATTTATATTGTATAATCGATGTTAATTTAAATCGTGCTAAAGAAGGGTTGCGCGTAGTAGAAGAAATAGTCAGGTTTGTGTTTAGGAAGAAAGATATTTATGAAAAGATAAAAAAAACAAGGTTTAAACTGGAAAGAGTGTCTAGAAATATTTATCCGGATTTGATTTATGCCCGCAAAATAAGTCGGGATATAGCAGTAAAAATCAGGGAAAAAAACAGAAAAAATTTAAAAGAATTGTTAATTGCTAATTTTAAAAGAGCGGAAGAAGCTCTGAGGGTATTGGAAGAATTTTCCAAATTGATTTCTTCCGGTGCAGGATATAAATTTAAGAGAATGCGGTTTGATGTTTATGAGTTGGAAAAAAAAGTAATAATTTTATTTTTAGAAAAGAGTCGAAAAAGAAAAAAGTGTTAGCGGATAAAGTCCTTTACCTTGTTACTTGTTTTCCTTTGCCGGGAATTGACTATGAAAAAATGGTCGAAGAAGCGATTATTGGCGGGGTGGAAATTGTTCAGCTTCGGGCTAAGGAATTGAGCGGGAAAGAGTTATTGAGGGTAGCTTGCTCGTTAAGGGAAATTACCTTTAAATATAAAGTAATTTTTATCGTTAATGATCGGCCGGATGTTGCCCTGGCTTCTCAGGCCGATGGTGTTCATCTGGGGCAGGATGACTTAGAAATAGCTTATGTTCGCAAATTGATGGGTAATAAAATAATAGGTATTTCTACTCATACCCTTGAAGAAGCACGGGGTGCACAGGAAAAAGGTGCGGATTATATAGGTGTTGGCCCTATTTTTAAAACTGTCACAAAGCCGGATTTGATGCCGGTAGGATTAGATTTAATTGCTAAAATAAAAAAAGAAATAAAAATACCTTTTTTTTGTATAGGGGGAATAGACTTAGATAATATTAAGCAGGTTATTGGAATCGGAGGAGGAAGGGTTGCAATAAGTAGTGCTATTTGTAACGTTCATAGTTTAGAAAAAACAAGAAAGACAACGCAGAATTTTAAAAAAATACTTTTAGAATCGAAAAATTAATAAATTAATAAGAAGAAGAGAATAATGTGGAATAGAGGGTTATTTTTATTTTTTTGTTTTTTATTTACCCACTTGATGACCGAGTTTGTCTTTCATTTTAAGAAACTCTGGGAATGGGAAAAAAAGTCAAGTTGGGGCATTATTTTACATAGTGTTATTTTTGGAATATTATGTGTGATTTTGTTTTTTCCTTTTTTAAATAAGGGGTTAATGTGGTGGTACATAATATTTTTATCTTTTATGCATTTTGTTATTGATTTTTTTAAAGTATCTCTTTTACAGGAAAAAAAAGATGCGGATGCAGTAATGGTGTTAGACGAATTAAACCATATTTTCTGGTTTGGGTTTGTTTCTTTTTTTGGAGCAGGGGAAATTCGTGGTTCATGGATGTCGATAGGAAAAGCGTATGATTCTTGGGTTTTTCCGCTTTTTATGTGTTTATTAATTGTTTTTCTATCGCGTAAGGAAATAAAAAGGCAATTTAAGGGAGAAAAATAGAGTGAAAAAAGAGAGGGATAAAAATGTCTAATCTTTGTGTTGTAGGTGCCCAATGGGGAGATGAAGGAAAGGGAAAAGTTATTCATTTTCTTTCCCGGGAAGCGGAGTATATTTGCCGTTATCAGGGGGGGAATAATGCCGGACATACCGTGGTAATCGGGGAGGATAAATTTGTCTTACATCTTGTTCCTTCCGGAATAATTTATCCGGGGAAGAAATGTATTATTGGTAATGGAGTTGTAATAAATCCACAGGCTTTGTTGGATGAAATAAAATATTTAAGGGAAAAAGGTGTTGATGTTACCGGCCGTCTTTTTATTTCTGATATGGCCCATCTTATATTTCCTTACCATTCTATGTTAGATGAAGCAAAAGAAAGAAGAAAACTAAAAATAGGAACGACTAAAAGAGGCATAGGCCCTGCTTATATGGATAAGGTTGACCGGGTAGGAATTAGAATTTGTGATTTGATGGATAAGGATATTTTTGCTCAAAAATTAAAAGATACTCTTGCTATGCGTAATGCTCTTTTAGAAAAAGTTTATCAAAGACCGGGATTGAAATATAAAGATTTATATTTTAAATACTGTGACTATGCTGAGCAATTACGTCCTTATGTTGCTAATACCAGTATTATGGTTAACGAAGTAATGAAAAAAAACAAAAGAGTCCTTTTGGAAGGGGCACAGGGAATACTTTTGGATGTGGATTTTGGTACTTACCCTTATGTGACTTCGTCAAACCCTTCCGCTGGAGGTGCTTGTGTGGGTTTAGGTATAGGCCCGAATAAAATAGATAAAATTTTAGGAATAATAAAGGCATATGTTACCAGAGTGGGGGATGGCCCTTTTCCTACCCGTTTGACACCTTCATTAGAGGAAAAAATACGGGAAAAAGGGGCGGAATTTGGGGCTACAACCAATCGTCCCCGAAGAGTAGGTTGGTTTGATGCAGTGACGGTAAAGCATTCGGTAAGGGTAAGTGGTATTGATTCTCTGGCAGTAATGAAATTAGATGTGTTGGATGATTTAGATAAAATAAAAATATGTACCGGATATAAATATAAAAATAAAATAATTACTGAATATCCGAGTCAGACTGTTATTTTAGAGGAATGTAAGCCTTGTTATGAGGAGTGGGAAGGGTGGAAGGTTTCTACCGTAAAGATAAAAAAATATCAGGATTTACCTTCTAAAGCAAAAAAATATTTATCCCGGATAAAACAATTAGCCGGGGTGCCTCTTTCTTTAATTTCCGTAGGGGCGGATAAAGATGCAACCATTCTGTTAAATAAAAATTTTTTTAAATAGGGTATTAAGGTCTTAGTAGTGTTAAAAATAGAATAAAATTACAAAAATACTAAATTTTAATATCTCTGTCTCCGGAAGAACTTTAGAATTTGGTTTTTGTTAATAGCTGTTGACTATTGGTTATTCTTTGCTTTGTTTTTAATTCATAACTTGTAACTCATGACTTATAACTATTTGTTTTAATCTATACTAAGTATTTGGTGGAGGGGGATATATGATTTCTCGGTATGCATTACCGGAAATGGAGCGTATTTGGACGGAAGAAAACCGGTTTGAAAAAATGTTAGAGGTAGAAATAGCTGTTTGTCAGGTAAGGGCTGATTTAGGCGAGATTCCTAAAGGAGTAGTACAGGAAATAAAAAAGAATGCGAAAATTGATGTAGGAAGAATAAGGGAAATAGAAGAGAAAACCCACCATGATGTAATTGCTTTTTTAGGCTCCATTACTGAAAAAGTAGGACATGATGCTGCAAGATTTATTCATCAGGGATTGACTTCTTCTGATGTTTTAGATACAGCATTGGCTTTACAAATGAAAGAATCGGCAGAAAAAATTTGTTTGGATTTAAAGAAATTGGCTGTTGTTTTGAAAAAAAAAGCTTTAGAGTATAAAATGGTCCCTATGATAGGCAGAACGCATGGAGTACACGCTGAGCCGATTACTTTTGGTTTGAAGCTTGCTCTGTGGTATGAAGAGATATTAAGGAATTTAGAACGGGTAAATAGAGCTAAAAAAGTTATTGCTGTGGGAAAAATTTCCGGGGTGGTAGGTACTTATGCGCATATTAGTCCTCAATGGGAAGAGTTAGTTTGTAAGAAATTAGGTTTAAAGATAGAGCCGGTTTCCAATCAAATTACTCAACGTGACCGGCATGCCGAGTTTATGTCGGCAATAGCTATTGCCTCTTGCTCTTTGGAGAAATTTGCCGGGGAGATAAGAAGTTTACAAAGAACGGAAATTTTGGAGTTAGAAGAGCCTTTTATGTCGGGACAAAAGGGGTCTTCGGCAATGCCCCACAAGCGAAATCCTATAAAATGTGAACAAATTTGCGGATTAGCCCGTATAATAAGGGGAAATCTTCATGCTTCTTTAGAAAACATTGCTTTGTGGAATGAGCGGGATATTTCTCACTCTTCGGCAGAGCGGGTAATCCTTCCGGATAGTTGCATCCTTATAGATTACTTATTGCAAAAATTTACCTGGATTATGGAAGGGCTATTAGTTTATCCCCGTAATATGTTGAAAAATATAAATCTTACCGGTGGATTGATTTTTTCCCAGAGGGTCTTTTTGGCTTTAGTAGATAAAGGATTAAGTCGGGAATGTGCTTATGAATTAATTCAAAAAAATGCTATGCGTGCATGGAAAAAGAAAGGAGAATTTAAAAGGTTAATTTTACAGGACAAGGATATAAAGAAACATCTAAATAAAAATGAAATAAAAGAATGTTTTAATATTCAATGGTTTTTACGTAATGTGGATAAGATTTTCGGACGGATAAATTTATAAAGAGCATTAAAAAAAAGCTTTTTACCTTGACAAGAGAAGAGAAAATGTGTTACATTTACTGTTTTAATGTTAAGGGAGGAGAAAGTTATGTATGCAGTAATTGAAAGTGGAGGAAAACAATATAAAGTTGAAGAAGGCTCTAAGATATTAGTAGAGAAAATAGATGTTCCTGTTGGAAATGAAGTACAGTTGGATAAGGTATTATTGGCTTCCAAAGAGGGAGAAGCATTGTTGGATAAATCTGCTCTGGAGAAAGTTAAGGTGTTGGGGGTAGTTACCAAGCAGGATAAGGCAAAAAAGATAATTGTTTTCAAGAAGAAAAGAAGAAAAGATTATAAAAAAACCAGGGGACATCGTCAATATTATACCCAGATAGAAATAAAACAAATAGTAATTAAATGAGAAAAAATCAATGGTAGAGGTTGAGTTGGTAAAGAGTGTTATTGTGATTTTGTTTGGTTGAGAATTAAAAGGAGGGGTTGAAAAGATGGCACATAAAAAAGGGCAGGGCAGTAGTTCTAATGGAAGGGATAGTTGTGGTAGAAGATTAGGTGTGAAAAGATTTGGGGGGCAAATTGTTTCCGCAGGGAGCATTTTAGTGCGTCAAAGAGGAAGAAAATTTAAACCGGGCAAGAATGTGGGTATTGGTTCGGATGATACTCTTTTTTCTAAAATTGAAGGGGAAGTAACTTTTGAAAGAATAGACAGAAAAAACCGAAAAATAAGTGTATATCCTCTAATAAATTGAGTGGTAAAGTATTATTCTTTAAGAGTTTATAAGTAAATAATTTTTATGATAATAATGGGAAACTGTTGATTATGGCGATAAAACTTCAAAAATGGATATTATTTTGAATTTTTAAGCATCATAATCAAAAGTTTCTTTTTTTTTTATAAGGAGTATTGTTTTTATTTATTAGTCGAGCGCAAGGAGGATAGAAAGTAAAGTGTTTATTGATTATGCAAAAATTTATATTAAGGCAGGAGATGGTGGAAACGGGTGTGTGAGTTTTCGAAGGGAAAAATATGTTCCTCTGGGTGGACCTGATGGGGGAGGAGGGGGTGACGGGGGGGACATTATTATTAAAGCAGACGAGAGACTGAAGACTCTTCTGGATTTACGAAGGCATTCCCACTATAAGGCAAAAAATGGCAAGCATGGACAGGGAAAGAAAAAACAGGGTGGTAAAGGTGATGACTTTGTTATTCTGGTTCCCTGCGGAACGATGGTTTATAAAATAAATACTTCTTCTTCCGGAAAAATAAAAGAAAAGAAGGAGTTGATTGTTGATTTAGTTGAAGACAAAAAAGAAATAAAGGTGGGTGCCAGTGGCCGTGGAGGAAGAGGAAATGCAAGTTTTAAAACATCAAAAAATAATGCTCCTCATTTTGCTGAAAAAGGTGCCTTGGGAGACAAAAGCACATTAATTTTGGAATTAAAACTCATAGCCGACGTAGGTTTAGTGGGTTATCCTAATGCGGGTAAATCTACTTTTTTATCGGTAATTTCTTCCGCCCATCCTAAAATTGCTGATTATCCGTTTACGACTTTATCTCCAAATTTAGGTATAGCAGAAATAGGGGATGAAAATTTTGTTTTTGCTGATATTCCCGGACTAATTGAAGGAGCACATTCCGGAGTAGGGCTGGGGGATACTTTTCTGCGGCATATTGAGAGGACACGTATTTTGCTCCACTTTATAGATCTTATGGGGTTTGGGGAAAAATCTCCGGAAGAAATACTGAAAATTACCAATAAAGAAATAAGACTATTCAGCAGGAATCTTTCCGGTAAGAAGCAAATAATTGTAGCTAATAAAATGGATTTGCCGCAGGCAGAGAAGGCACTTAGAAAACTCAAGAAAAAATTACCGGGAGTTAAAATTTTTCCGATTTCTGCGGTTACTAAAAAAGGAATATTGGATTTATTGTATGCAACAGGGAAAATGCTAAAGAAAATAAAAATTCCAAAAGAGAAAATCGTTCCGGTAAAATATGTTTATGAGCCGCAATTTAAAATAAAAAAAACAGAAAACAGTTTTGAGGTTTATGGTAAAAAAGTAGAAACTTTAATTCAGATGACCAATATTGCTAATGATGAAGCAGTAGGAAGATTACAGGGTATTTTTAAAAAAATGGGTGTAGAAGAAGCACTCAAAAAAAAGGGAATTAAAGATGGTGATGAAGTTAAAATAGGAGACTATGCGTTTATTTACAAAGAATAAATATTCGGATGAAGGTTTAGGATAAGACAAAATGAAATATGTTTGGGGAGGGTAATCCCTTGAAATCAAGACGGATAATATTAAAGATAGGTTCGGGGGTTTTAATTACACCGGAAGGAAAATTTAATAAAAATTGTATTATCAAAATGGCGAAAGATATAGTTTCCGCACATAGAAAAGGAGAAGAAATTATTTTAATCACTTCAGGGGCTATTGCTGCAGGAACGGATAAATTAAAGTGGAAAGGTAAGCCTCTAACTCTTCCGGAGAAGCAGGCTGCTGCTGCCGTAGGACAGAGTCAATTGATGCATCTTTACGAAGAAATATTTAGAAAAGAGAATTGTTTGACTGCTCAGATTTTATTGACCGCCGATGATTTAAGTAATCGCCACCGCTATTTAAATGTGCGAAATACTCTGCTTGCACTTTTAAAACACAGGGTAATTCCGATAATTAATGAGAACGATAGTGTAGCGGTAGAGGAAATAATGTTCGGAGATAATGATACTTTATCCGCTCTGGTGTCGAGTAAGATGGAAGCTGATTTTTTAATTCTTTTAACTAATGTGGATGGATTTTATACTTGTGATCCCCTAAAAAACAAAAGAGCCCAATTAATTAAAGAGGTAAAAGAAATATCCTCTTATTTGGAAGATAAAGCGGAGGGAACGCTGGATTGGCGTGGGACAGGAGGGATGCAAACTAAATTAAGAGCAGCAAAAATTGCTACTGTCAGCGGAATAACTACTTTTATTGTAAATGGATTAAAAGAGGGCATAGTCGGTAAAATACTGGATGGGGAAAATCCGGGAACAAAATTTTTATCTAAGAATATTAAAATAGTGGGAAAAAAGAGATGGATTGCTTTTGGGGCTCGAATGAAAGGTAAAATAACAGTAGATGAAGGAGCAAAAGAAGCGTTAGTAATTAAGGGTAAGAGTCTTCTTCCTTCGGGCATTAAGAGGATAGAAGGGAAGTTTGAGATAGGAGACGGTATTAGTATCGTAGATTTAAATGGTTATGAGTTTGCCCGGGGGTTGAGCTATTATTCTTCCGTAGAAATTGAAAGAATAAAAGGAAAATTAACCAAGCAGATAGAAAACATTTTGGGGTATAAGGATTACGACGAAGTTATTCATCGGGATAATTTAGTTCTTTTGTAAATAAAAAGATTGTAATTTCAATAAGACTTAGAGTTTTTTCAGCTATGCTGACGAAAACTCTGTAGTCGAATTGATCCTGAGCCGAGTGTAAGAAGGCGAAGGGTTTTGAGTTTATTTCCCCGTAGCTTGCTGCGGGGTAGTTGATTAAATTTAAAGGAAGAAGTTTTTAAAAAATGAAAGTATTAGTAACCGGTGCAAACGGATTTGTAGGCAGTCATTTAGTAGATGCACTTCTTCAAAAAGGATATGAAGTAAAATGTTTAGTGAGAAAAACAAGCGATTTAAAATGGATTGATAGAGAAAAAGTAAAACTTGTTTACGGTGATATTACTCAAAAAAAAAGTTTATTCACAGCGGTAGAAGAAGTAGGCTATGTTTATCATACAGCAGCTTTAGTCAGAGCGGTAAATTGGCGAAAATATTATTGGGTTAATCAATACGGAACACGTAATTTAATTCAGGTTTGTGCTCAAATAAATCCCGGTTTAAAAAAATTTGTTTATTTTAGCAGTCAGGCAGCTGGCGGTCCCGCGGCTCAAGCAGATAATTTGGTGAGAGAAAACGATTGTCCCCGTCCGATAACGGATTACGGAAAGAGTAAACTAAAAGGGGAAGAAGAGGTTTTAAGTTTTAAAAATAAAGTCCCCTTTGTTATATTGCGTCCTTGTTCGGTTTATGGTCCGCGGGAAAAAGATATTTATAGTTATTTTAAAGTGGTTAAAAGGGGAATCATACCTGTTTTAGGAAGGGAAGAAAGGTATGTGAATCTTTGTTATATTAAAGATTTAGTAGAAGGAAGCATTCTGGCTGCAGAAAAGGAAAAAAGCCGGGGGAAAATTTATTTTATCGGCGATGGGTGTATTTATTCATGGAGTCAGATTGGCGGGATAATTAGTGAATCGCTCAATGTAAAGGGGATAAAAATTGTAATTCCTGAGAAAATATTAAGCGTTGTTTCTTTTTTTAATGAAGGAATATCTAAAATTACACAAAAGCCTGCAGTAGTTAATAGTCAAAAATCCCTGGAAATGAAACAAAAATACTGGCTTTTTGATATCTCACAAATCAGGGAAGATTTGGGGTTTTTGCCGAAAGTGCCTTTATCAATAGGGGCAAAACTTAGTGTTAATTGGTATCGTCAAAATCACTGGTTATAAAATCATAAAAAATTTATTAAAAAGGAGTAAATAGAAAATGGCTACAAAAATTATTAACGGGAAAGAGGTTGCTTTTCATTTAAGGGAAGAACTGAAAAGAAAAGTAGTCGAACTTAAAGCGAAAAGAGGAATTACTCCGGGGCTGGTTGCGATTCTGGTGGGGGATGATCCTGCTTCCCAGATTTATGTAAAAAACAAAAAAAAGGCATGCGAAAAAGTTGGTATTTATTCTGAAATTTGCCAGTTAGATGCCGGTACTGTGGAGGGAGAATTAGTGGAGCGTATTAGACGATTTAATAATAATACTCAAATTCATGGTATTTTGGTGCAATTACCACTTCCTAAACATATAAATGAAGAAAAAATTATAGAAGCCATTTCTCCCCGGAAAGATGTAGATGGGTTTCATCCTCTTAATATTGGAAAATTATTAGCAAAAAAAACGATGGCAGAAATTTTAAAATCAGAAATTTTTATTCCCTGTACCCCTTACGGAATTATAGAGTTGTTAAATTTTTCCGGGATACAAATGAAAGGAGCGGAAGTAGTTATAGTAGGGAGAAGTAATATTGTAGGAAAACCATTAGCGTATTTGTTATTAGCGGAAAATGCTACAGTTACTATTTGTCATTCGCAGACAAAAAATTTAGCGGAGATTACCAAAAGAGCTGATATTTTGGTTGCTGCTCTGGGAAAACCGGAAGCAATCACCGGTAAAATGGTAAAAGAAGGAGCGGTAGTAATTGATGTGGGAATAAATCGTTTGGCAGTTGGATTAGTGGGGGATGTAAATTTTAATTCGGTAATTGAAAAAGTGAGCGCTATTACCCCTGTTCCCGGAGGGGTCGGCCCAATGACGATTACTATGCTTTTGCTCAATACAGTAAAAGCGGCAAAATGGTTAGCAGAATTGTAGAATAAAAGTGTGATAAAAGTCACATAGAAAAAACACAAGATTTGTGATATCTTTATAGAAAGAATAAAGATAATGGAATAGTATCCGAAAAGGCAAATCTACTGTAAGGTAGAGGCCCATAAGCAGTAATGTGTTTATGGTCGTGTGTTTTTCACTATATGTTGTACGGTATATGGTGGAAATACATGAGCAAAACTACGGGGTCCGCCTGAGGCGGATTAGCTGGGTTACGCCGATAATGTAAATAATAAGTCAGCCGAGCTGCCGAAGATATAAAAGGCAGGTCGGTTTTTGTTTTTTAAGCTATACTTTTATAGTTTACAGAATAGATGTAAAGACAGTTAGAAGATACGGATAGGCACAAAGGCATCAAGGCACAGAGGCACAAAGTTAAAGGCAAAAACAGATTTAGTCCATAGTCCATAGACAACAGATAACTACAGTTATAAGTTATTAGTTAAAGACAAAAGATTGCGAATGGCAAATGGCGAATAGCAAAAGAAAAGGCACAAAGGCATCAAGGCACAGAAACTACAGTTATAAGTTATTAGTTATAAGTTATAAGTTATAAGTTTAAAAAAATTAAAAGCCAAAAACAAAAGAAAAAAGACAGGCACAAAGTTAAAAGACAAAAACAGATTTAGTCCATAGTCCACAGTCGATAGTCCATAGATAACAGATAACAGAAAGTTATAAGTTAACTACAAAAAAAGATAAAACATAAAAAAGTTTGAAATTTGAAATTTGAAATTTCAGGTTGGGAGTTTGAATTTGTTTTTAGTTTGTAGTTGCTCAATTTATTGAGCAAAAATGTTTGGGATTTTGAGGTTGGGAATTGGGATTTTGAAAGAATAGTTTATAGAAAAAAAGATAAGGGGGAAAAAGTTTATGAAAGGGATGGTTAAAAGAAATGAGGGATTAAAGGAAAGAGGATGGGCAATGAGTTTTAAGATTTTCGTTATCTGTTTGGGGCTGAGTCTTTGTTTTTCGGTGTTTAGTTTTGCGGATGATGAGGTGGGCAGTGCTTTTAGTTTTTTGAAGATAGGAAAAGGAGCAAAGCCGGTTAGTATGGGAGATGCCTATACTGCATTGGCGGATGATGTGAATGCAATTTATTGGAATCCGGGAGGATTGGGAGAGATAAAAAAGAAGGAAGTAATGGCGTCGTATTTAAAATATGTAGTAGATATAAATTCAGGGTATTTTGGGTATGTATTACCGTTGTTCCGTGGAGGTTTAGGGTTCGGGGTAACTTATTTGGATTATGGGAAGATAGAAAACACTACGGAGGAAGATCCTACCGGAGAGAATACAGGGTATTATCGGCCGTATGATATATCAGTGGTAATTGGTTATGGCCGTAAGATGAGTGATAAAGTTAGTTTAGGGATGAGCTTGAAAGGGATATGTGAGAATATAGATGGATATACGGCACAGGGAGTAGCGGTAGATTTGGGGTTGTTGTATGATTTACCGGTAGAGAATTTAAATTTGGGGTTTACGGTAAAGAATTTGGGGGTACAGACGAAAGCATTTATAAAAGAGAAGCATGATTTACCCCTGGTCTGTAATCTTGGATTGGGGTATATGCTGCTTTCTAATTCTCTTAGATTGGGGTTAGATTTATCTCAGCCGGAAGAAGGGGATTTTGGGGTTAATGTGGGAGGAGAATATATTTGGAGGGAAATGGTAAGTTTACGATTGGGATATAAAAGTATGGGAGAGGATTTAAAGACAGGTTCAAATAAAGACGGGCTGACAGGTTTTGGAATAGGATTGGGAGTAAATATGAATGTTTATTATCTGGATTATGCTTTTGTTCCGTTTAATGAATTAGGGGATACGCACCGTGTGTCTATAGGGATGAAGTGGGGAGGAGAGAGAGTAGAGGATAAGAGTTTTCGCCTTTTTAAGAAAAAAAGTAAGGTAATAAAAAAAGATGGTATAAATGCATACAGGAAGGGACAGAAATATTGTAAAGCAAAGAAATATGAGGCATCGATAAAGGAATATACGAAGGCGATAAAGGAAGGGTATAAAACGGCAAAGGTTTATTCCAATATGGGATATTGTTATTACAAGTTAGGGAAAAAGGAGTGGGCGATAAAATATTATACAAAGGCATTAAAACTCGATCCTGATAATGAGAAAATAAAGAAAAATTTAGATGCGATTGAAAGAAAATAAAAATTTAGCTGTTTTTTAAAAATATAACAATATTAATTTATAACAGGGGGGTGTTGTTGAAATGACGGAACAAACCAACAAAATATTTTTAAATATTAAAATTTTTTTTGTGAAAGGTAGAATAAATTGTAAGTTATTATTAACCTTGTTACTATTTATATCTTTCCCTTCATTGGCAAAGTCGGCAACCGTATCAATTGATGATGTTGAAGTCGTTCCTCGACAGGAAATTACTGTGCCTGTAATGCTTTATGATTCACCGGGTATTGCTGCTATTGGAATAGAGATTCATTATAATCCTGGTATTGTTATGATTACTACCGGAACAGTAGGTGATTTTGACTGGTTTTTTGCATTTAATGATACAGAAGCATTAAATGGATGGGTAACAATAAATGCTTATATTACAGGAGGGCAATTGGAGGGGGATGTGAAAATAGCTGATATTACTTTGCAGGCATTAGGAGATATTGGAGATACAAGTCCATTAAACATAGTAATTTTAGCAGCAGCAAATCAAGTTGGTGATAATATTTCGGTAGAAGTTGATAATGGAATATTTTGCATAATTGATAGTGCCCCAAGTGCACCTACGGGACTTCATATTTGTAGTCAGGAAGCAAAAGGTGTTGTTCTTTGTTGGGATTCTAATACCGAAGAGGATTTGAACGGGTATAAAATTTATCGCAAATTAACCGATTCTAATTGGGAAAGTAACGCTGTTTTAATTGCTACAACCCGGGCAGATATTACTTCTTATAAAGATGAAGATGTTGTTGTTCCCAATACATATTATTATCGGATAAAGGCAACCAATGTAATGAGTGAAGATTCTGGTTGGTCAAATACCGTTTCAATCGATATAATACAAGACGAGATAGAGGTAGTAATTTGCCCTAATCCCTACATAGCGGGAGAAAATGTAAGTGAAAAGATAACGTTTAGTAATTTATCTCAGAAGGAGACGATAAGGATTTATACCATATCAGGTAAATTAATAAAGACGATAGAATATGAATATATGATAGGTGGTGGTAGTACAGAATGGGATATATCGGGAATATCCTCAGGAATATATTTTTATACGATTATATCTCCGGAAGGTAAAAAAACAGGTAAGGTGAGTATAATAAAATAATCTG
>CBDUZB010000023.1:0-14836 GCA_965371605.1 uncultured bacterium | reverse complement strand
AATTTCTATCAAGAACTGTTATCATTACCAAAATACTGAACACTTACACTGAGGCGGAGCGGAATGACCCGCCTTAAAAAAATTGGCGGACAGGCAGAATATGTTATTTTGCATAATTCTTTTATTGAAATTAACAACAGTCCCAATTTTAAAAAATACATTGACTTATTATCGGGATAAATTATATAATGGCACAATTTTGAAAGAGAAACTATGTTTGTATTGTTGTTTTTGGAATGTAGAAATCTATGAATATTTTAAGTAGGGGTGGCCTTGGTTGATCAAGTGGCCTCTACACTTAATAGGGAGGAAGAAACAGTTGAACGGAAGCTTAAAAAACAAAAGAATAGCTTATTTTTCTATGGAAATAGGGTTTGATAGCCGGGTGCCTACTTACAGCGGTGGCCTGGGTATTTTGGCCGGGGATACCCTGAAAGCGTGTGCTGATTTAAAAATACCGATTATTGGGATAACCCTGTTAGCGGAAAGCGGTTATTTTTTTCAAAAGATAGATGAAGAAGGAAATCAAATTGAGATGCCTACTAATTGGAGCAAGGATGATTTTTTAAAACTTTTACCGGTTAGGGTTTCTGTTAATATTGAGGGAAAAGAAGTTCAAATCCAGGTTTGGGAATATATGATGAAAGGGCTCGACGGTTATAATGTTCCCCTTTACTTTTTAGATACAAATATAGATGAAAATGATGAATATCACCGCACTCTTACCCATTATCTTTACGGAGAAGATAGAAAATATCGTTTATGTCAGGAGATAATTTTGGGAATAGGAGGAGTTAGGGCGATAGAGGCGTTGGGTTATAATAATATTGAAAAGTATCATATGAACGAAGGCCATGCCAGTCTTTTAGTGATTGAGTTATTAGAGAGAACAAAAAAAGAAAATGTATATGATATAGAGGCGGTAAGAAAACAGTGTATTTTTACTACTCATACCCCTGTATCTGCAGGGCATGATAAATTTCCTTTGGATTTAGTGAGAAAAGTTTTTCCTTCTTCTGTGCTGTTTGAGATGCCGGAAATGTTTTGTCAGGACAATGAAGTAAATATGACCTTAATCGGGATGAACTTTAGTTACTATATAAACGCAGTAGCTAAAAAACATTGGGAAGTTTCTAAAAATATGTTTCCTGATTATAAAATAAATTTCATTACTAACGGAGTGCATTCTTTTTCCTGGACTTCCGATTCATTTAAGAGATTGTATGATAAATATTTATTTGGGTGGGAAAAAAATCCTTTTTTTCTGAAACGTGCCTTGGGTATTCCGGAAAAAGAGATATGGGAAGCCCATCAGGAAGCAAAGAAACCGCTTATTGATTATGTAAATCGGCAGAAAAATATAGGAATGGATTATGATTTATTTACTATCGGTTTTGCCCGAAGGGTTACACCGTATAAAAGAGCGGATTTATTGTTTACAGATATTAACCGGTTATTGGAAATTAACGAAAAAGTGGGCAAAATGCAGATTATTTTTGCCGGGAAAGCTCATCCTCAGGATCTGGAAGGGAAAGAATTAATTAAATCTGTTTTTTCCAGGATTAAAGAATTGGAAGGAAAAATTAAAGCTGTTTATTTAGAAAATTACGATATGAAATTGGGAAAATTAATTACTTCCGGGGTTGACCTCTGGTTGAATAATCCTTTAAGGCCGCGGGAAGCGTCAGGTACAAGTGGAATGAAGGCGGCGCATAATGCTATTCCCAGTTTTAGTGTGTTAGATGGTTGGTGGATAGAGGGGCATATAGAAAATGTGACCGGTTGGTCTATCGGTTCTGATAAAGGAGAAGCTAACGATGCTCAAGACTTGCAGGATTTATATGATAAATTAGAAAAGATAATTATCCCAATGTTTTATAACCAGAGGGATGAATGGGTAAATATTATGAAACATTCCATTGCTATAAACGCCTCATTTTTTAATACCCATCGAATGATTCAGCAATATGTAACCAACGCATATTTTAAATAATTCACACTTTATTTCCCGTTTTACGGAGAGGGCCTGCGCGAAAATTTTCTAAATCGTTCAAAACACAGTTTGCCTTTAAAACTGTCTTTATCTTTTAACTTGGTACATATCTTTTCTTTTTTGACTAATAACGGTTGCTTCTATTATCTGTCGTTTCTGCCTCTGTGCCTTTCTTTTGCCATTTGCGATTTGCCATTCGCAGTCTTTTATCTGTTGTCTGTTATCTGTCAACTGTGAGCTGTGAACTGTCATTTCTGCCTTTGTGTCTGTTTGTAGTTGCCTCATTTTGAGTTTGTTTGCCAGTCTTTAAGGAGGGTCTGCCAATTTTTAAAGCGGATGTCTGTTTTTTGTCTTTATTTGTAATCTATGGACTATTGACTGCTGGAGCGAAGCGGAAGTCTCGCCGGTCAGTATGGCGGATGGACTATGGGCTTTTGTTTGTCTTTTTCCTTTTAAAAAGGTAGATGGAACCCTATATAGCCGTCCAAAATTAGTTTTGTTTTTTCGGAGAGAATTAGTACCGGGGTTATTTCATAAACAAGAAAGGGAATTTTTTTATTTTTATATTCCTGGTGTCCGCCCCAATTGAAAAAAAGCGGAAACCTGATTCCCAAACGTTGTTTTTTATCACTGCTAAGGCGAATGCCCATTCCCATATTAAAATTATAAGTGAAATACATTTCTCCGATTTGTGTTGCTTTAACTTTAGAATTATCAGGGGGAAGGAATAAAAAATCCCCATAAAGCACAAATTCTTTGGATAGAGTCATTCCCAACCCGGATTTTGTTGTTATCAGGGTTAAATCCGGGGGGATTAAAAAAGCAATTCCTAAAGGTTGTCCCAGAGTGGCAAAGACGGCGATGTTTTTTTCTTCCTGTTTGGGTTCCTGAGCTAAAACTTGAATGGCCAAACACAATACCAGTAAAAAAATAAATAAAATAAGTTTTTTTGTTTGCATTTTTTTCCCTCTTGATAGATTTTTAATCTAAAATTGCTAAGCAAAATAATAGTAATGTCAAAAATGCCTTATCTTTCGGTAGCCGCAGGCTTTAGCCTGCGTTCTTATGTAATAATTTCTTCTAAATCAAAATACAAGGAACGCATACTCTTCCCAAGTATCAATTATAATAATCCAAAGGCAATCTGTGTCTTTTTTTCTACGCAGGCTAAAGCCTGCGGCTAACGGAATTCCATAATTACCATTATTTCTTTCCACATTATGAAAAATTCATTTTTTATTTATAACTTTTTTCAGGGTATTTATCACTTTATTTTTGACATTACCAAAATAATTATTGCTTTTACTTTTAACATTCACCAATATAATAGTATCAAAAACAAAAAAAAAATTCAAGTTAATAAAATATGGTGTAGCATTCCCAAATCTTTAATGCGGTTAATCTTGACAAAAAAAAAATAATTATTTATAATCTAACCCATAAGAGTGTGGCTAAAGTGTTAGATTTTTAATGTTGAGTTTGAATTGCCCAGCATAAACTCCCGTCGTAGGGAGCCGAAAGGTTCTCCGCAGCAAACTGCGGGGTGGTTGATTAAAAAAAGTTATTTGTTTAATATTGTAAAAACTTTATAATTGCAGAGGAGAAAAAATGTTTAAGCCAGAAGATCTTTTTGCTCTTTCGGGAAATCCGTTTGAAAGCCTTTTTGATAATACTGAGTATGTGTGGGATGTATTAAAAAAGCTTAAAGAATATATAAGGGGCAATATTAGTCCGAATGTTTCTAATTTAAGGAAAGGGAATTCCTTTATAAGTAAAACCCTGGTTTTTTATAAGGGCAATGTTTTTGAATCAGGATTTATTATAGATACCTCCGGAAAGAAACCGGTTGTCAAAAAAGATGGCGAAATTCTTGATGGTGCCAGCGTGATATATGCCGGGTCAATCCTTATGGATGATGAAATATCCATTGGAAAAGGTACAATAATAGAACCCGGGGCATTGATAAAAGGACAGACTATTATTGGTAATGACACTGAAATTAGACAGGGGGCTTATATACGGGGGGATGTGTTGGTTGGAAATGATTGTATTGTAGGACATACGACTGAATTGAAATCCTGCGTTATGCTGGGTGAAAGTAAAGCCGGCCATTTTGCCTATATCGGAGACAGTATTTTAGGTAAGGTAAACCTTGGTGCGGGGACAAAATTGGCAAATTTAAAAATAGTTGAATCGCAAGTAGTGCTTAATATTAATGGGGAAAAATATGAAACAGGTTTAAGAAAATTCGGAGCAATATTAGCAGACGGTGTGGAAACAGGATGTAATAGTGTTACTACTCCGGGAACTATTCTTGGAAAGGATGTTCTTTTGTACCCGAATACAACTGCAAGGGGTTATTATCCGCCGAAAACAATAGTTAAACTTAAACAAAATCAAGAATTAAAAGAGAGGAGATAAAAATATGGGTCGATTGTTTGGAACAGATGGAGTAAGGGGAGTTGCCAATAAATATCCAATTACGGCTGATATGGCTATGCAGATTGGACAGGCTGTAGCGTATAGATTAAAGAAAAAAGGACATCGGCCAAAAATAGTTATAGGTAAAGATACCAGGCTTTCAGGCTATATGTTGGAAAATGCTTTGGTTGCAGGTATATGCTCAATGGGAGCAGATGTAATACTCGTTGGGCCGATGTCAACCCCTGGTATTGCCTTTTTAACGACGAATATGGATGCGGATGCAGGGATAGTAATTTCTGCTTCACATAATCATTATGAGGATAACGGTATTAAGATATTTTCCAAAGATGGATTTAAGTTGACGGATGAAGAAGAAAATGAAATTGAAAACTTAATATTTTCAAAACGGCTTTCTACTCTGCTTTCTCCGTCTAAAGAATTGGGACGCGCATTCCGGGAAGAGGATGCAAGCGGAAGATATATAGTGTTTCTCAAACATTCATTACCTAAACACTTTACTCTTGAAGGGTTGAAAATTGTAATTGATTGTGCAAATGGTGCTACTTATAAAGTCGCTCCTACATTACTAAGAGAAATGAGAACTAAACTTATAGCTTTAAATATAACTCCGGACGGACAAAATATAAATCTTAATTGTGGGGCGCTTCATCCTGAAAATCTTGCAAAAAAAGTAATAGAAACCAAAGCGGATATCGGCCTTGCTTTCGATGGTGACGGTGATAGATTTATAGCAGTTGACGAAAAGGGGGATATAGTAAGCGGCGATAAAATAATTGCTATATGTGCTAAAAATATGAAAGAAGAAGGTATATTAAAAAACAATCTTGTTGTCACGACGGTAATGAGCAATTTTGGGCTTTCTGTTGCTTTTAAAGATATGGGTATCGAACATGTAAAGGCAAAGGTCGGAGACAGATATGTACTTGAAGAAATGATAAAAAATGATGCAGCTATTGGCGGGGAAGATTCCGGGCACATAATTTTCCATGAGCATCATACTACAGGTGATGGTCTTTTAAGCGCACTGCAACTTATAGCTATTATGAGGAAAGAGAAAAAAACTCTTTCAGAACTATCGAAACTTATGGAAATTTTTCCGCAGGTTATGATTAATGTTGAAATAAACAAAAAGCCTCCTCTTGAAGAAATAGTTGATATAAAAAATGTGATTGCGGAGGTTGAAAAAGAACTTGGAAATAAGGGCAGAGTTTTAGTAAGATATTCCGGAACCCAGTCTGTTTGCCGGGTAATGGTAGAAGGCCCCAATCAGAATGATACCGAGAAGTTTGCCGATAAAATATCCGCTGTTGTAAAAGAAAAACTGAACTAAAAAAGAGAAGCAAAAAAAAAGAAAGTCATATCCTGCCATTGGATAGATTGAGAAAAGATAGAAATGTGTTTCTGTATTATGATTGGATAAAATAGCAAACTAACAATCTGAAGCCCTGTAAGAATTATGCAGGAAACAGAGTTGTTAGTCTGGGTTAGAAAATAGCTAAGGGAAATGAGTTTGCCAAAACAAGCGAAGATGTGTAGTCTGTGATTTTGGATGGGATAAGAGTGAAGTT
The DNA here is from genome assembly GCA_965371605.1 of uncultured bacterium. Classification (GTDB taxonomy): domain Bacteria; phylum CBDUZB01; class JAGLHV01; order JAGLHV01; family JAGLHV01; genus JAGLHV01. The sequence goes on along the minus strand of CBDUZB010000023.1, from coordinate 8,830 downwards.
TCAGAGCCTGCATCGTGGTGATTTAGGAGAGTGGTTCGGTGAAATAAGTAAAAAATTAAATTATAAAAGTGGAGTAAATTATATGCCCAATGGAATTAAAAATACCATTGAAAATCTAAGAAATTGTTTCTTTAAATATGAATGCCGAAATCGTATAGATGAAAGAATAGAAGAAAGTCATAATGCCATTGTAAACTGTTTTGCTGATTTATATTGTCAATTAGAAAGAGAAGGGCGCGTTAATCAAAATAATTGGAGGGATGTGTTTAGGGGTCTGTTGATAGGGGAAGACTTTGATGAATTAAGAAATATTTATATCAAGTTTGGAGACCGAGAAATACGTCTTATTGATGAAGACATAAAGATGTTGTTAACTGAATTAGATAGTTCATTCAATTCAATGCATTGGTTTGATTAATTAGCAAAAATTTATTTTAAATATATTTATAATTTACAGATTAAAAAGATTAGATTTTGTAGTAAAATGTTTAGATTACTTGTGGACTTAATATATGTTTCAAAAAGAAAGATAGTCTGTATTGGTTTAAAACAATAGGGATAACTGGGTTTTGTGGTTTTTTAATATGGTTGATGGGTAAAGTAGAGTTTTATTTGTATACAAATTCTAAATTTTTAATTAGGTAGCACATTAAAATGAGGGGGCGGCAGAAAAAAAGGATAATTTTATGGAACATAAAGCATTAGTTATTTTTGAAGACTTTAAGATTCGTAGACATTATGATGAGGATGTAGAAAAGTGGTATTTTTCCGTTGTTGATATTATACAGGTTTTAATAGAACAGTCTGATTATCAAAAAGCTAGAAATTATTGGAAAGTCTTAAAAAATCGTTTAAATAAAGAAGGAAGTCAGTCGGTTACAAAATGTAACCAACTGAAAATGCAGGCAAGTGATGGGAAATATTACAAAACAGATGTTGCAGATGTAGAGACATTGTTAAGACTCATTCAGTCTGTTCCAAGTCCTAAAGCTGAGCCTATTAAATTATGGCTTGCTAAAGTAGGTTATGAAAGAATGCAAGAAATGGTTGATCCGGAAAAAGCAGTAAATAGAGCAAGAGAGAATTGGCAGAAATATGGTAGAAGCAAAAAGTGGATTCAAAGAAGGATGATGGGTCAGGAAACCCGCAACAAACTTACAGATTACTGGAAAGAACATGGTGTTAAAGAAGGAGAAGAATTTGCAATTCTTACAAATATTATTCATAAAGAATGGTCAGATTTAACGGTTGGGGATCATAAGATGTTAAAGGGATTAAAAACACAAAATTTACGTGACCACATGTCCGAGGCGGAGCTTATATTTACCGCATTAGCCGAGCTTTCAACAAGGCAAATAGCTGGAACAGAAAATGCAGAAGGTATGAAGAAAAATGAAAAGGCAAGTAAAAAAGGTGGAGCGATTGCTAAGAAAGCAAGGATCGAATTGGAACATGAGACCGGTAAGAAAATTGTAACAGGAGCGAATTTTTTGACAAATAAGAGAAAACAGAAAAAGTTAAAATAAGAGTAAAAAAAAGTTAAATCCTGCCATTGGACAAATCGAAAAAACAGGAAAAGGTAATTTTTCATCTGGGGTGGATGACGAGAGTTGAACTCGCGGCCTCTAGAACCACAATCTAGCGCTCTAACCAACTGAGCTACACCCACCACCGTAAAAAAATCTAAAATATTTATACGCGCCTGGAGGGATTCGAACCCCCGGCCCACTGCTTAGAAGGCAGTTGCTCTATCCAACTGAGCTACAGGCGCAGAATTAGTTTGAAATATTTGGTCGGGGCGCCCAGACTCGAACTGGGGGCCCCTTGCTCCCAAAGCAAGTGCGCTAGCCAACTGCGCTACGCCCCGAATGAATACATAAGCATAAAACATCTTTTCAAATTCCCAAATCCCAACTTTAAACTTTCTTTAACAAATAACTTATAACTAATAACTTATAACTGTAGTTTCTGTGCCTGTCTTTGTCTTTGTTTCGTCTTTGTTTCGTCTTTCATCTCTCATCTTTCATCTCTCATCTGTCGTCTCTCGTCCATCGTCTCTCGTCTTTTGTCTATGGACTATTGACTGTGGACTATCGATTGTCTTATTTTTATTTTGTAGTTGCCTGATGAACTTGTAGTACTGAGCGTAATTGAAGTATCAGGCTTTCCTTTAAGTTTAGTCTTTGTTTTTGTCTTTAATTAACCAATCTAAACCAATTTAACCAATTCAACTGTCTTTTAACTGTCTTTCAACTGTCTTTTAACTGTCTTTTAACTGTCTTTTAACCGTCTTTTATTTCTCTATCTCAAAGAGTGCTGATTGTAACATTTTTTTTGCTGATTGTAAAGCTTTTGCTCTGTGGCTTATTTTATTTTTTTCTTCTATATTCATCTCTGCAAAAGTTCTTCCATATTCAGGAACAAAAAAAATAGGGTCATATCCAAATCCTGCTTTACCTTTGCATTCCTGTGTAATAAAGCCTGAGCAGATTCCTTTCGCCAGATGGATTTCTTCTTCCAATTTATTATTTATATAAGTAGGTTTTACTACAGCGATAACACATTTAAATTGTGCTTTTCTTTTTTCCGGAGGTGTGTGTTTTAGAAGTTGCAGTAATTTTTTGTTATTGTCTTCATAAGTTGCTTCTTCACCGGCAAATCGGGCGGAATATACCCCGGGCTTTCCGTTAAGTGCTTCTACTTCTAATCCCGAATCATCGGCAAGAGCAATTTTTTTGGTAAATATGGCTATTTCCAAAGCTTTTTTTGTTGCGTTTTCCTCTAATGTATTACCATCTTCTTCTACCTGGGGAGCAGTGGGAAATTGATCAAGAGTTAAAATATTTATAGATAAATCCCGAAGAATATCTTTTATTTCTTTTATTTTATCTTCGTTTCTGGTAGCTAATACGATATCAATCATTTGTTTTTTTCTTTTGAACCGGGTAGTAACCGGGGAGTATTTGTTTTTGTATTTTAATTATCTCTTTGATTCCTAACTTAGCTAATTTTAATGCTCTGTATAATTCTTCGTCACTAAAGTAAGCTTCTTCTCCTGCACCCTGTATTTCTACATACTGTCCTGAATCAGTCATGACTATGTTCATATCTACACTGGCTTGATAATCTTCTTCGTAGCATAAGTCAAGTAGTAATTTGTCGTTTACTTTTCCTACACTGGTAGCAGCTAAAAAATTTTTTACCGGCCATTCCTTGATTTTACCTTCCTTTTTTAATTTTTTTAAGGCCATTACTATAGCGATAAAAGCACCGTTAATAGCAGTAGTTCTCGTTCCTCCATCTGCCTGAATGACATCACAATCGACAAGGATAGTTCTTTCTCCCAGTTTTTTTAAATCTATTACCGCTCTTAAAGCCCGGCCGATTAATCGTTGAATTTCATAGGTTCTGCCTGTTATTTTAAACCGTTCTCTTTCTGTACGGCTAACAGTTGCGCGGGGGAGGAGGGCATATTCGGCGGTAATCCATCCGGTTCCGCAACCTCTTAAATGTGGAGGTACTTTTTCGGCAACAGTGGCATTGCAAATTATCCGTGTGGAGCCTGCTTCGATTAATACGGAGCCTTCCGCATACTGAACGTACTTTTTAGTGATTTTTAAAGGGCGAATTTTATTACTTTGCCTGCCGTCTTTTCGTATCATTTACACAATTCTCCTTAAATTATTTTCTATACTTTGTTTTTTGTTTTCTGTTTCACTTATTTTGTTTCTTACTTTTTCTACGTCCCGCTCAGGGGCTTTGTTTATAAAATTTTGGTTAGAGAGTTTTTTGTTTAATCGGTCTAACTCTATATCCGTTTTGAGATTTTCTTTTTCTAATCTGGTTTTCTCTTTTTCTAAATCGATAAGCCCGGTCAATGGAATGTATATCTCTGCTCCGAAATTAGTAACGCTTACAGCTGATTTTTCTTCTCTGGATTCATGCCCAATAATTATTTGTTCCGCTTTGGTCAGGTTCTGGATAATAGAACTTGTTTCCTCTAAAACAGACAAAATATATTTCGATTCGGCAGGGATTTTAGCCGTATTAATGATTACTTTTACCTTGGCACTAATGGGAATTCTTAATTCTCCCCGGATATTTCTTATATCATTAATAACCCTTTCGGTAAATTCCATATTTTTACCTATTTGGGGATCGATATTAAATTCATTTTCTTCCGGCCAGGGAGCAATCATAATACTTTCGCCTTTTTTAGAAGGGAGCATCTGCCAAATTTCTTCGGTTATAAAAGGCATTATCGGATGAACCAGTCTTAATGTTCTTTCTAAAATGGTAATTAATACCGTATGAGCAATTATCTTATCCTCGTCTGTCCCGGTGTAAAGCCTGGGTTTAACCATTTCCAGATACCAGTCACAATAAATATTCCAGATAAAAGTGTAAAGTTCCTTGGCTGCCTCACTTATTTTGTGTTCTTTAAAGGCTTTATTCACTTCACAAACCAGTGCATCGTATTTATAAAGTATCCATTGGTCCATTAAATCTATTTTTTTGTTTTGAATATCTTTTTGATTTAAATGATCTCTTATGGTTGATTTTATATTTTCGTTTAGATTTTCAAAATTGGTAAGCACGAATCTTGCCGCATTCCAGATTTTGTTGGTAAAATTTCTTGCTGCCTGGAAATTTTCTTCTACAATTTGCATATCCCTTCCCATAATTGCGTCTTTAGCAAAGACAAAACGTAGGGCGTCGGTATTATACTTTTCCATAATTTCCAGGGGGTCAATTACATTTCCTAAAGACTTACTCATTTTTTTTCCTTTTTTATCCCGAACGATTCCGTGGATATAAACATTACGAAAAGGGAGCATTTCTTCGGTTTTTTGTTCATCTTTAGGATTTAATAATAACCCCATCATAATCATTCGTGCTACCCAGAGATAAAGAATTTCATGCCCGGTTACTAAGACAGAGGTGGGATAAAAATGTTTTAATTCCTCTGTTTTTTCCGGCCAGCCGAGGGTAGAAAATGGCCAGAGGGCAGAGGAAAACCAGGTATCTAAAACATCTTCTTCCCGGGAAAGAGAGGTGTTTCCGCAATTTGGACATTGAGTGGGTGTTTCTACGGCGACGATAGGCGGACAGGTTGAAATATTTTCATCATCCGGGCCTTCTTTTTTAGTACAATACCAAACCGGAATACGATGTCCCCACCAGATTTGACGGCTGATACACCAATCGTGTAAATTTTCTATCCAGTTTAAATAGGGTCCCGCCCAATGAGAGGGAACGAATTTTACCTGGCCGCTTTTTACCACCTTTAGGCACGGGGCAATAACATCTTTAACCCTGAGGTACCATTGTTCGGAGATTTGAGGTTCTATGGCAGAGTGACAGCGATAACAACAGCCGACAGAATGAAGATAATCCTGGGTTTTTTCCAGTAAATTTTGTTCCGTTAAATCCCGGATTACTTTTTTCCTGCATTCATACCGTTCCATAAAAGCGTATTTTTCTGCCGATTCGGTCATCTTTCCTTCGGGGCCGATAACAGTTACAAAAGGCAGGTTATGCCTTTTTGCTATCTCGTAATCATTAGGGTCATGAGCAGGGGTTATTTTTACCGCACCTGTCCCAAAGGAACTGTCTACATATTTATCCGCAATAATAGGTATTTCTTTCTGCATTAAAGGGAGGATACAAGTTTTTCCGATTAAGTGTTTATATCTTTTGTCATCAGGATTGACTGCCACTGCCGTATCCCCCAACATTGTTTCCGGCCGGGTAGTAGCTACAGTGATATAATCACCGGAACAGTTCTTTATAGGATAATTAATATGCCACAGACTTCCTTTTTGCTCTTTGTATTCCACTTCTATATCGGAAAGGCTTGTTTGGCATCGTGGGCACCAGTTGACCATATATTTTCCACGGTAAATCATACCTTTTTTGTAAAGAGTTACGAAAGCTTCTATCACCGCACGGGAACAAACTTCATCCATAGTAAATCTTGTTCTTTCCCAATCGCAGGAACAGCCTAATTTTTTTAACTGGTTTAGGATTGTATTCCCTGTTTCTTTTCGCCATTGCCATATTTTTTCCAAAAATTTTTCCCGGCCAATTTCTTTTCGGGTAAGGCCCTCTTTCAGGAGTGATTTCTCCATTACATTCTGTGTGGCTATTCCCCCGTGGTCGGTTCCCGGCAGCCACAAGACATTTGCTCCTGCCATTCTTTTCCGGCGTATTAGAATATCCTGCAGGGTATTGTTTAGGGCATGCCCCATATGGAGAGAGCCTGTTACATTAGGCGGGGGAATAACAATAGTATATGGCTTTTTAGAATCATCGGGTTGATGATGAAAATAATTCTTTTCCGTCCAAAAGCGGTACCACTTTTCTTCCGTAACTTGAGGGTTATAACGCGTAGAAATTTCCACAAAAACTAATCTCCTTACTTAATCATTTTGTAAAAAAGAATGAACCGGATTATACAAAATTTTTATATTTAAATCAATCAAATTTTTCTTGACAGAAAATAAAAGATTTTGTATAGTGGAATAGTTTTCAATGGCAGTACCCTAAATTTTCAGATGGAAAGGAAGGAATGGGTTTTTAATCTGACCGGGGTTTGATTTTGTACGAGCTTAATATGAGCAAAAGAAGTGGATGGGGGAAGTGAAGTTAGACAAATAAAAGGAGATAAAAATGAACATAAGAAAGACAATAGTTTTTTTAGTTCTTTTTGGGATGCTTAGCAGTATGGCTTTTGCTGATTTCAGTAATGTCTCTGTAAGAATGCAGGGAATCAATCCCAATCTTGCAGGCATAATGGTTGATGAATATTCAGATGCTATGGCGAATCCGGCTGATTTATTGAATGTAGAAGGTTATCGGGTATATACAAATTTATCTAATTTATACGGTGGAATGGACGGAAGGACTATCGGTAATGATAGTGCATTAAATGGTACAACTACCGGTGGTACAGGGGCGTCACAATTTTTATTAGGAGCGTTTGGAAATCCTCTTTTAGGAAGTTACTTGCCGGATACCCAATTAGGGTTGCTTTATAATAACGGTTCTTCTTTAATTCCTAGATGGAACCATGATTGGACACTGGGAGAATATTCTTATGATGATACTTACCGGGTGGATGCGGATAATAACGGCAGTTACAATGACGTGGGTGACTGGACCGGGGTTTCTGGTGAAAGCACAGATAGATTTAGAGAAGAATATGAAAGAAGTTTGAACTTTCTTTTAGCTTATCAGGTGAATCCTGATTTAACGGTAGGTGTCGATATTGGTACCAGTAATCTTGATTTAGACGGAAATTGTTCTTCCGAAGAGACCATAAAAGCCAGAGATTATCAATCAGCTACAGTTATTATATCAACAACTGCTGCTCCCGCTACCACCGTTGATACATACGAAGATAGTCTTTCAGCTAAAGAAACCTATACCAATAGCATATTGACTATAGCTTTTGGTGGCCGTTTCCAGGTTAATCCTGATTTGAATGTAGGAGCGAAGCTTAATATTATGCCTGTTTCTTTTGAGTATGAAAGAGACGGAATGCCTGTGGTTACTGAAAGCCATCCGGTAGGAATGGGTCTGGAAACAATATATGAGACAGGTGTGAATCTTGGTTCCTTTTCTCATGGTATGGGTGGACTCGTATTCAATAATTTTAGTTGGAACGGTAACTTTTTGCCGGGTACTCTTATGCATGCCAATGAGGTTGGTTCACAAAAAGAGGATGGAACAGGTTTAGGTTTAGTCTTTGATAGTTATTATAATCTCACCCCTGAAGTTACTTTGATGGGAGCGATTAATTATCAGAGTGTACCGCGGGATATATCAATGGATATTTCTATGCCTCATAGTTTGATTGAAACCGGTGCTGTTGATGGTGATAGGACTGTGGCAAATTATAATGATAGTGTTAATCTTTCCGGGGATGTAAAAGATAGCACTATTGGAATAACCCTGGGAGGGGAAGCAAAATTAGTGGATAATGTTTTGCTTGGCTTCGGGCTTAATTACAGTAACCGAACCGAAGAATTAAATGGGAATGCTGTTATAACAATGGTTTATGTTGATTCCTATGACGAAGACAATGATGGAAATGTAATCAATGATACAGATGATCCTCTCGATAGTGATTATCTTAATACCTATACTGATACAGATACAGGGAGTCACAGCGATGAAATCAAAACTAGTACTATTCAGTTTCCTATCGGCTTAGAAATGAGACCATGGGAAAAATTCGCGGTAAGATTAGGAGTAACCCACCAGATTCAAACTGTAAAGGAAACTACTACTGATTGTATGACCGGTGATGGGCGTTGGCAAAATGTTTATCAATCAAATGGAGTTGATACTACTACCGAGGAAGATTTATCTTGGGGTAAAACTACTTCAGATAAATATGTGGAAAGTGAAGAAAACACTACCCGGACTACCCAATACTACTATGGTATCGGATACGATTGGTCGGAGAATATCTCCTTTGATATTCTCGGTGTTGCTTCCGGTGGAAGTATTCTTGATTTAAACAATTGGAGAATCGGTTGTACAATGAAGTTTTAATTGGTTAGTGCTCTATTAAGTGATGTAGTTGCCTCATTTATGAGGCTTTACTCGATACTTTGATTATGCTCAGTACAAGTTCATCGGGGAGCTACAAAATATTTAATAGCACTGTGGTTGCAAAAGAAGAACCCTCATCTCTTAAAGGATGAGGTTTCTTTCTTTTCTCCTTGTCAATGCTGTTTAAATTGTTGTATAAATTTGAGGGCAGATAGGTTCTATTATTTGATTTTTTTTATATTGCCGGAAAAAAACAGGAGAACAAATA